>NZ_CP059186.1:0-126194 GCF_014251335.1 Blattabacterium cuenoti
ATGGATAATGAAGCTTTAATAGATTCTTTTTCAGATTTTAAATATGAAAAAAATATAGATATAGTGAGTCTTATGGCCATTTTAGAAGAATCTATACGATGTGTTTTAAGAAAAAAATATGAATCGTCACAAAATTACGATATCATCGTTAATCCAGATCAAGGTGATTTAGAAATATGGAGAAATCGTATAGTAGTCCAGGATGGAAAAGTAAAAGATATAAATAAGGAAATAGAATTATCTATAGCTAGAAAAATAGAACCCGATTTTGAAATTGGAGAGGAAGTTACAGAAAAAGTAGAATTACAATCTTTGGGACGAAGAGCCATTTTATCTCTAAGACAAAATTTGCTTTCTAAAATTAACGAATATGACAACACAAACACTTATAAAAAATTTAAAAATAAAATAGGAGAAATTATTAATGTGGAAGTCTATCATATTTTGCCTAAACAAATAATTATGAGAGATGATGAACAAAACGAAATGGTTTTACCTAAACAAGAACAAATTCCAAGTGATTTTTTTAGAAAAGGAGATCCAGTTAGAGCTTTAGTTAAACGAGTAGACTGGAAAGAGAATAAACCTTTTGCTATTCTTACGAGAAAAGATGAATCTTTTTTAGAAGAGCTTTTTAAGATGGAAATACCAGAGGTTTCTGATGGTTTAATTACAGTAAAAAAAGTGGCACGTATTCCAGGAGAGAAAGCTAAAGTAGCGGTAGAATCTTATGATGATCGTATAGATCCAGTTGGAGCTTGTGTGGGAATGAAAGGGTCTAGAATTCATCCTATTGTCAGGGAATTAAAAAATGAAAATATAGATGTTATTAATTATACCTCTAATACACAATTATATATAACACGATCTTTAAGCCCTGCTAAAGTTTCTATGATGGAAATTAATGAAGAACATAAATATGTAAATGTATATGTAAAAATTGAAGAAATATCAAAAGCAATTGGAAAAGGGGGACAAAATATAAAATTAGCAAGTCAATTAACCGGATACAAAATTCATATATTCAGAGATTATCCTTATGAAGATGATGTAGAACTAACAGAATTTTCTGATGAAATAGAATCAGAAGTTTTAGAAAAATTTCATAAAGTAGGTTTAAATACTGCAAAATCAGTTTTAAATTACAGAAAAAATGATTTAAGTAAACGGACTAATCTTGAAGAAAAAACTATAAACAAAGTATTCACCATATTGAGAAAAGAATTTGAAGAAGAATTAAATATAAATACGTAATTTTTTCTTTACTAATATTTTTATTTTTGCTCTTAAAATACATTTTATATTTTTATATGACTGATAAAATCAGATTAAAAACAGTATTGACCAAATTTAATATATCCTTACAAAGAGTAATTAGTTTCTTACAAAAAAAAGGAATTGAAATAGAAAATAATCCTAATGCGAAAATAGAAGAACAAGTATATAAATTTCTTCTCAGAGAATTTAAAACTTACAAAGAAATACGAGATGCATCTGAGAAAGTTTTTTTGCAAAAAAGAATGGAAAAAGAAAAAATAAAAGAAGAATTATTAAAATCAAAACACGTTCATAATTATCAAGTTATACGAGCCAAATCAGATAGATTAATTGAATTTAAAAAAATAGGAAAAATAGATATTGAGACATTAGATAAAAAATATGGGACTAAAGAAGAAAAAAAAAATAAATTATATCAACATAAAGAGAAAAAAATAGAAAATAGATTTAAAAATAAACCTGAACATATTGATACTATTTATCAAAAACTAGATGGAGTCATGTTAACAGGAGATAGAATAGATTTATCTCAATTTGAAAAAAAAAGAACTAAATCAGAAACTAAAAGAAAACGAAAAAGAATTAAAAAAGAAATTTTCATTGAAGAAGTGAAAAATATTCCTACAGGAAAAAAACAAAATAAAGAAAGAAAATCTTCTTTTAATATTAATAAACATTCTAATGAGAAGAAAATAGATAAGTCTAAAAATAAAAAAAATGCACAAAAATCAGTAATTACTGATGAGCAAATCAAAAAACAAATTAAAGAAACTTTGGAAAAATTATCTTCCAAAAGAATGAAATCAAAAGCTTCAAAAATCAGAAAAGAAAAACGTCAATCTAAGAAAGAAAAGAGGCTTCTGCAAAATGAAATAGAAAATAAAAAAGAGGAAAAAATTATTAAATTAGCTGAATTTACTACAGTTAATGAATTAGCATCTATGATGAAAGTTAATGCTACTGATGTAATTATGTCTTGCATGTCTTTAGGAATTATGGTTACTATGAATCAAAGATTAGATGCAGAAATATTAACTTTAGTTGCAGATGAATTTGGATACAATGTAAAATTTATTGGTCTGGATTTAGAAGAAGCCGTTCAAGATGATAAAGATTTAGAGGAGCATTTAAAACCTAGACCTCCCATCATTACTGTTATGGGACATGTAGATCATGGAAAAACATCTTTGTTAGATTATATTAGAAATACTAATGTTATTGCAGGGGAAGAGGGTGGAATAACACAACATATAGCCGCTTATAGTGTAGAATGTACCAATAATCAAAGTATTACTTTTTTAGATACTCCAGGTCATGAAGCTTTCACTGCTATGCGCGCAAGAGGAGCACAAATCACAGATATCGCAATCATAGTTATAGCGGCAGATGATCAAGTTATGCCACAAACTAGGGAAGCAATTAGTCATGCTCAAGCTGCTAGTGTTCCTATTCTTTTTGTTTTCAATAAAATTGATAAATCTAATGCAAATTCAGATAAAATTAGAGAACAATTAGCTAATTTGAATTTTTTAGTAAAAGAATGGGGAGGAAAATATACTACTCAAGAAGTATCAGCAAAATTGGGAACTGGAATAGATGAATTATTAAAAAAAGTACTTTTAGTTGCTCAATTATTAAATTTAAAAGCTAATCCAAATAAACCAGCTATAGGAACAGTTATAGAAGCTTCTTTAGATAAAGGAAGAGGATACATTACTACTTTACTTCTACAAGGAGGAACATTAAAAGTTGGAGATTATATTTTGGCAGGGAGTCATCATGGAAAAGTAAAAAATATTTTAGATGAACGAGGTAAATCTATATCCTCATCAGGTCCATCTAAACCTATTACTATATTAGGATTGAATGGAGCACCTACAGCCGGAGACAAATTTAAAGTATTTAAAGATGAAAAAGAAGCTAAACAGCTGGCTTCTAGAAGAGAACAATTGCAAAGAGAACAAAATATACGGTCTCAAAAACATCTTACATTAGATGAAATAGGAAGACGTATAGCATTAGGTGATTTTAAAGAATTAAAAATTATTATTAAAGGAGATGTAGATGGATCAGTTGAAGCAATTGCTGATGCTCTTCAAAAATTATCAACGAATACAATTATGGTCAATATTATTTATAAAGGAGTCGGGCAGATTACAGAATCTGATGTTTTATTAGCAAGTGCTTCAGATGCTATTATTATAGGATTTAATGTTCGGCCTAATATTGGAGCTAAAAATATAGCGAAAAAAGAAAATATAGAGATACGAACTTATTCTATCATATACGATGTGACCAATGATATTCAGGAAGCTATGGATGGGATGTTATCTCCAGAGATTAGAGAGAAAATATTAGGGAATGCTGAAGTTAGAGAAATATTTAAAATACCAAAAACAGGAACTATAGCTGGATGCATGGTAATAGAAGGAAAATTATTACGTCAAGCGAAAGTAAGATTGATTAGAGAAGGAATTGTGATTCATAATGGAGAATTTACTTCTCTTAAACGTTTTAAAGAAGATGTTAAAGAAGTTTCAAAAGGATATGAATGTGGGTTAGGAATCAAAAATTATCATAATATCAGATCTGGAGATCTTATAGAAGTTTATGAAGAGTTATCGGAATATAAAAAAAATAAATAATGAATAAAATAATATATGTATAGAACACATAATTGTGGAGAATTGAGTCGAAAAGATATTGGAAAAGAAGTGATATTATCTGGATGGATTCAAAAAATAAGAAATTTAGGATCTTTATTTTTCATAGATATTAGAGATTATTTTGGTGTTACACAATTAATTTTTTCTAAAAAATCAGTAAATAAAAATTTTTTTTTGGGAAAAGAATTTTTAATTAAAGTAAAAGGTAAAGTAATAGAAAGATTTTCTAAAAACTACAATATTCCTACAGGTGAAATAGAAATTTCAGTATCTCATATAGATTTATTAAATTCATCTTTATCTCCTCCTTTTACTATAGAAAATAAAACAGATGGAAATGAAGAAATTAGAATGCTTTACCGATATCTTGATATTAGGAGAGATCCTATTAAAAATAATTTGATTCTTCGTCATAATTTAGCTTTGGAAACACGTAATTTTCTTTCCAAAAATGGATTTTTAGAAATAGAAACTCCTGTATTGATAAATTATACTCCAGAAGGAGCTAGAAGTTTTGTCGTTCCTTCTAGAACGCACATTAATAAATTCTATAC
The DNA here is from genome assembly GCF_014251335.1 of Blattabacterium cuenoti. GTDB lineage: Bacteria > Bacteroidota > Bacteroidia > Flavobacteriales > Blattabacteriaceae > Blattabacterium > Blattabacterium cuenoti_G. The sequence goes on from NZ_CP059186.1 coordinate 4,499, forward strand.
ATTAGCTCAATCTCCACAATTATTTAAACAATTGTTGATGATAGGAGGAATTGACAAATATTTTCAGATTGTAAAATGTTTTAGGGACGAAGATTCTCGTTCTGATAGACAAATAGAATTTACACAAATAGATTGTGAAATGTCTTTCGTAGAAGTACACGATGTATTAACATTTTTTGAACATTTTATCAAACATATATTCAAAATAATTAAGAATATTCAATTAGATCCTTTCCCTTGTATTTCTTATTATGATGCTATCAAAATGTATGGTACGGATTCTCCTGATATTCGTTTTGATATACCTTTTGTCGAATTGAATGATTTAGTTCAAAAACAAGATATTAATTTATTAAAAATACAAGAATTAGTAATAGGAATTAAAATTAAAAAATGTTATAATATTCATGAAAATGATAAAATGAATTGTTTTCTGAAAAAAATAGAAAATAAAAATTTTTTTTGGATAAAATATTTATATGATCGAACTTTACTTTATTCTGACCAAAATTTTTTAAATAAGGAAATTATAAAAATTTTCATAAAATATTTTGAAGCAAACCCCGGTGATTTATTATTTTTCTCTTATGGAAAAAAAAGAAAAACTAGAGAAGAATTTGGAAAAATACGATTAAAAATAGCAGATTTTTTGAATTTAAGAAATTCTAAAATATTTAAACCTTTGTGGATAAAAGATTTACCTCTATTAGAATGGGAAGAAAAATCTAAAAAATATAAATCTGTACATCATCCATTTACTAGTCCAAAAGAAGAAGATATTCATTTATTGGAAAAACATCCAAAAAAAATTCGTTCTAAATCTTATGATTTGATTATAAATGGAATAGAAATCGGAAGTGGATCTATACGTATTCACAATAAAAACGTACAAAATTTAATTTTTAAACATTTAGGATTATCTAAAAAAGAAATAGAATCTAGATTCGGTTTTTTTGTAAAAGCTTTCGAATATGGTATTCCTCCTCATGGAGGAATAGCTTTTGGATTAGACAGACTAATTAATATTTTGGAAGGAAATCAGAATATAAAAAACTTCATAGCTTTTCCAAAAAATAATTATGGAAAAGATATAATGATAAATGCTCCATCTTTTTTAGAAAAAGAAAAATTAAAAGAGCTACATCTGCGTTAGATTATTTTGATATCGTAAACAAGATTTATGATATACAGAAATTGCTTCTTTTTGATCCTTCCAATTTCCTATTTTCACTTTTTTGTTTTCTAAATCTTTATATACCAAAAAAAAATGTTCTATCTCTTTTTTTGTATGTAAAGGGATTTCATCAATATTATTTATAATATTATAATTAGGATCTGCAACTGGAACACAAATAATTTTTTCATCTTCTCCTTTTTCATCTATCATGAAAAAAATTCCTATAGGTTTTACTGTTATTAAACAACCTGGTATTGTAGGTTCTGTTAAAAAAACCAATACATCTAATGGATCTCCATCCATAGAAAGAGTTTTTGGTATAAAACCATAATCTGTTGGATAACTCATAGGAGAATACAATACTCGATCTAATCGAATGAGATTATTTTTTTTGTCAAATTCATATTTGTTTCTGCTTCCTTTGGGAATTTCTATAAGTGCATCAAAACTGACTTTCATAATTTTTATAATATTATATTTTTATATAACAATTAAATTTTTCTAAATATAAAGCTACTTTTTTAGCGAAACATCCACCTAAAACACCATCTATTACACGGTGATCATAAGAATGAGACAAATAAATTTTGTGTCTTATTCCTATTAAATCTCCTTCTGGAGTTTCAATTATAGATAATTTTTTTTGAATAAGACCTATTGCCATAATAGCAACCTGCGGTTGATGTATAATTGGTGTACCAAAAAGATTTCCAAAGCTCCCGATATTACTAATTGTATAAGTTCCACCTTGAGTTTCTTCAGGCTTTAATTGATTAGATTTAGCTCTTTTTATTAAATCATTAATAATTTTTATTAATCCTACTAAATTGTAAGAATCTGCATTTTTTATCACAGGAACAATCAAATTACCATTGGGTAAAGCAGTGGCTAATCCTATATGGATATTTCTTTTTTTTATTATACTTGTTCCATTTACTGAAATATTTATCATAGGAAGATCTTTTATAGCTTTTACTACACATTCAACAAAAACAGACATTAAGGTTAATTTTTCTCCTGTACTTTTCTGAAAAGTATCTTTTATTTTTTCTCTCCATTTCACTATATTAGTCACATCCGCTTCAACAAAAGAAGTAACATGTGCGGAAATATTTTTACTGCTTACCATATGTTCTGCAGTAATTCTACGTACTCTATCCATCTCAATTATTTCTTCATTTTTATTATTTATCCCCCTAATACTATCATATTGAGAAAAAGGAATAACAATCTTACTTTTTTTAATACTAATATATTTCAATATATCTTTCTTAGTTACACGTCCTTTTTCTCCAGTTCCTTCTATCGTATCCAATTCATAAAAACTGATCCCTTCTCTGTGAGCAATAGTACGTACAAGAGGAGAATAAAAACGTTTTTTACTTTTTTCCATTGGAACATTTTCTATAGAAAATTTTTCTTCCGTTTCTAAAATAGCAATAAAACTTCCTACTTTAGCTACTTCATTAGGAGCAAATAGTTTCTTTTTTAAGATACCATTTACAGGGGAAGATATTTCAGAATCAACTTTATCTGTAGCAATTTCTACCAAAAGATCTTCTTTTTTTACAGAATCTCCCTCTTCTTTTAACCAACGAATGATAGTAGCCTCAGCTATACTTTCACCCATGGCTGGAAGGGGCAAATTATACTCGGCCATCTAGATTAATCGTTTTATATTTGCAGATACGAATCAGATTTCACAATCTAATCAAAATAGAAAACTTACAAAACCAAAAATAATAAATTCATTTTAAAAAATGAAAATTCTTTCTTTAAATCAAATTAGAAAAACAGATCAATATTGTATTGATTCCGAATCTATTTCTTCTGTTCAATTAATGGAAAGAGCAGCTAAAGGTTGTTTTGATTGGATTATTCATAATAATTTTTTCAAAATTAGAGAAATTCCATTTATAGTATTAGTAGGAAATGGAAATAATGGAGGAGATGGACTCTCTTTATCTTATATGTTACATTTATACGGAGCAACAGTTTCGGTATATATAGTTCCCATATCTAGTCATTTTTCAAATGAGTTTTTAATCAAAAAAAATCAAATACTACAGCATAATATAAATTTAAAAACAATTAATGAAGGAGAAAAATTTCCTTTTTTAAATCAGGAAAGTTATATTATTGATGCTATTTTCGGAATAGGATTCAATCGTATATTGAATCAATATTGGAAATCTTTTTTTCATTATATCAATGAAAAAAAATTCCAAGCGGTTATATCCATAGACACTCCATCTGGACTTTTTATAGAAAAAAGCCATGAAAATTTTGAAGGAATAATCAAAGCTACTCATACTTTAACTTTTCAAGTTCCCAAATTATCTTTTTTATTACCAAATTACGCAGATTATGTTGGAAATTGGTATTTGATAAATATTGGATGGAATAAAGATTTTATTCGTAAAATAAAAACTAAAAATTTTTATATAGATGATGTATATATACATGCTATATATAAAAAAAAAATAAGAAAAAAATTTTCGCATAAAGGAAATTATGGTCATGGAATGATTATAGGTGGAAGTTTTGGCATGATAGGGTCTGTAATACTTTCCGCAACTGCCAGTTTTCGTACTGGAATAGGAAAATTAAGTGTATATGTTCCTTCCTGTGGATATCAGATAATCCAAAATGCAGTTCCAGAAGCTATTGTAAATACAGACCATCAAACACATTGGATTAGTAATATTCCAATTCTCAATGAAAATATAAATGCAATAGGAATAGGAATGGGAATGGGAACTCATCCTAAAACGGTATATGCTCTAGAATCTTTTTTATTAAAAAATAAAAAAATACCTATGGTAATTGATGCAGATGCTATAAATATATTATCATATGAATTCAAATTATTGGATCTTCTTCCTAAAGAAACCATCATTACTCCACATCCAAAAGAATTTCAAAGATTATGTCGTTGTTCATGGAAAAATGATTATGAAAAATTACATATTTTAAAAAAAATGTCTACTAAACATAAAATTTTTATTGTATTAAAAGGAGCACATTCCATTATTTCAACTCCTCATGGAATTCTATATTTTAATAGTACAGGAAATACAGGGATGGCAACATCTGGGAGTGGAGATGTTCTTACTGGAATGATTATGAGTTTTTTATCTCAAGGATATTCTCCAAAAGAATCATGCATAATGGGAGTTTATTTACACGGATTAGCAGGAGATATTGCCTCAAAAAATTTAAGCGAGGAATCCATCATCGCTAATGATATTATTAATTATATAGGAAAAGCGTATCTAAAAATTTAATTTTATTCATATTTATTTATTGTATTATCTGTATATGATATTATATTTATATGTAATAGTATATAATAAAATTATGATTGTTGTCAATAAACTAATTTTTGAAATAAAATCTCCATATTTAATGTAAAAAGTTTTCTTTTTATTGAGATATATTTTATTATACAAAACACCTTCTTTTCCATAAGGAATATATGATATGATTTCTCCTTTTTCGTTGATAAAACAAGATATTCCTGTATTTGCAGATCTAGCTATATATTTTCGATTTTCAATCGCTCTAATTCGAGCATAATACATATGTTGTTTATGTCCTTGCGATAATCCCCACCATCCATCATTAGTAATAATCACCATAAAATCTACATTTTTTTTTCTAAAAAAATTAGAAACATATTCACCAAAAACAGATTCATAACAAATAATAGGAGCTATTTTTATTCCTAAATAAGGATGGTGAAAAACAGAAGGATAAGTTTCTTTTCCAAGTTCCATTACAGTTCCTCCAAAATTAAGTAATATATTTCCTAATATAGGTGAAAAAATTTTCTTATAAGGAAAAGTTTCTACTGCTGGTACTAATTTAGATTTATGATGAAATGCAATATTTTCATTGGTCCCTATTTGAATGACCGAATTAAAAACATCTATCCATTGTATATTTTTCGTTTTTTTTGAAAAAATAGGAATGGAAGTTTTACTTTTATTTTTTTTTTTATATAAAGAAATTAATTCTACTCCTGTTATAAATACTGTATTTGGAGATTTATTTCTCAAATAATTTTTAAATACAGAAATAATTTTATTTTTATTTATATTTTTTATTTGTATTTTTTCTGAAAACATAGTTTCAGGAGCTATAATTATCATCGATTCTTTAGAGATCTTTTGATCTATTAATCTTTTTAATTTTGAAATTAATTTATTTGTGGAAATGTAATATTTTTGATTGTATGGATCTATGTTTGGCTGCAGTATTAATACGTTTGCAGTACGTTTATATTGATTTTTTTTATATCTTATATAAATAATATTTGAAATAAAAATCATAATAAAAATTATTCCTACATTAAAAAATATTTTTTTATATAATAATAAAACGTTTTTATCATTTTTATATTTAATAATAGATTCTGCAAATCCAATATTCACAATCCATATCCATATAGATCCCCCTAAAACTCCTGTATATTCATACCATTGAATCCATTCCGTGTAATTGGCGAAACCATTTCCTAAATTCAACCAAGGCCAAGATAATTCCCATTCTAAATGCATTTTTTCGAAAGAAATCCATAAACAAACCAGAAATACATATCCTATTTTTTTGTCTTTTATATGTTTTTTAATACATGAATAAAAAGAAAAAATAATTGACATAAAAAGAGCATTACATAATACAGGGGTTAAATAAGCTTCTACAGAAAAAGTTCCATTAATTCTTTTTGCATAAGATAACCACCATGTAGAAATTGCATTCCATGTTAAAAAAGTAATAAAAGAAAATAATAAAATATAAAATAAAGAATGATTCAAATAATTTTCTACATATAATAAAGGAACAAAAGCAATAAATAAATATATGGGATACCCATCTGTAGGCCATCCTAATCCTAACAAAATTCCAGAAAATACACAGTATATAAAAAATTCAATTTTTTTGTATAAAATTTTAACTGAATTTTAAAAAAAGTGGAGCTGGCGGGATTCGAACCCGCGTCCAAACAAGTAGTATAAAAGATTTCTACATATTTATCCAAAAAAAATTTTTTACATTTTTATCCAATTTTTGGATCTCGAATAAAAATGAAAGATTCAAAATCTAGTTTCAGAAAACTTAAGAATCATATGTTTTCTTATCCTTAACCGTTTACTGTATCTCTATATCAAAAATTATAAGGATGAATTTTTGAGAGATATTTTGCTTCTGCATTTTTGCAGACTAAGACTGTAATGTATTAACATTAAGCAGCAAAAGCGTATTCTTTTTCGCCATTTATATATTTTGTAACGCTTGATTTTCGTGTAATACCTTACGTGACACGATATGCTTTCTTTTATAACTCATCTTGCTGTCAAATCCAAAATCAGCCCCTAATTTTAAATCATTATTGACCACAGTGAATTTAAAAAAATCAAATCAAACTAGTTTGATCTGATGCATCTATTCTTATAAATATAAATAATAAAACCGTAAAAGACCAAAGAGATGATCCTCCATAACTGAAAAAAGGTAAAACAATTCCTATTGTAGGAAAAAGCCCCATAACCATCCCTAAATTAATAATAAAATGAATAAAAAGAATATTTCCAACCGAATATCCAAATATTCTTCCAAAAATATCTTTTTGTCTTTCAGATAAAAGATAAATACGACTAATAAATAATAAATAAAATATAATTAGAATTCCACTTCCTATAAACCCCCATTCTTCTCCCACTGTACAAAAAATATAATCCGTATGTTGTTCAGGAACAAATTTTCCTTTTGTTACAGTTCCTTTTTGATATCCTTTTCCAAAGAATTTTCCAGAACCAATGGCTGTTTTAGAATATAATAAATTATATCCTACATTATCTCTATATTTTCTGTCAAATTCATTTTGAAATAAAATATTGATTCTATCTTTATGATGTTGTTTTAAAAATTTTTGAAAAAAAAATGGAGAAAAAATAGAAAAAACTGAAAAACTAATAAATAAAAATATATAAAAAAATAAATCTACAAACAATATTTTTTTCTTAAAAAGAAAGAAAAAAATAAAAAAAATGAATAAAAGTAAAACTACAATCCAAGGGGAAAAGCTTAACGAAGCTACAAACAAAAAAATATAAAATAAAAAATAAAGTATAAAAAAAATAGATAAACCTTCTCTATACAAAGTAAGAAGAAAAGAAGAAAAAATTATAGAAGAACCAGGATCAGGTTGTAAAAATATTAAAAAAGCAGGGACTCCCAATATAATAGATATATGTAATAATGCTTTATTATTATTCTCTATATCTTCTTGACTCATAATATGAGCTATCATTAAAGATGTTGATATTTTAGCTAATTCAGATGGTTGAAAACTAATAGGACCAAAAACATACCAAGATTTTGACCCATTTATATTTTTTCCAAAAAAAAATACTCCAACTAAAAGAAATAACGTAAATAAAAAGAAAAATGGAGTTATATGTTTATAATAAATAGGTTTAAATAAAAAAATAATAAAAATGAAAGCAAGACTTAATAATATCCATATTAATTGTTTTTCTGCTTTTTCAGGAGAAACTGAATATAAATTCATATATCCAAAAAAAATCATAATAATATAAAAGAGAACAATTCCCCAATCTATGTTTCTAAGCGATATTTTATTTCTTTTTGTCAATAGAATTTTTTGTATCAGAGTTATTTAACTTTTTCATTCTTGCTATTGAATTATATACTTTCTTCAGGCCTAAAGTCATTATTTTTTTTTCAAGATTTTTTCTATTCACATTATTGTTGATATACTTTTCTGCAATCAGACTAGCTATTGGTCCAGCCCAACGAGATCCAAACCCTCCATTTTCTATTATAACAGAAATAGCAATTTTAGGGTTTTCTACTGGCGCAAACAATATAAAAATAGAATGATCGGGCAAAGAAACTATTTTATGATTTACTTTAATAAAATTTTGAGCCGTTCCTGTTTTTCCAGCCATTCTAATATCAGATGATTTAAAACTTTTTCCAGTTCCGATGATGAAAACTTTTTCCATTCCATTAATAATTAAATCAAAATATTTACTTTTAACTTTAGTATGTTTAGCTACAGTATAATTAGGGTTGGATATAGGTTTATGATTAATTTTTTTTACGATATGTGGAGTGTAGAAAAAACCTCTATTTGCTATAGCACAAACCATATTCGCTAATTGCATAGGAGTTACATTTATTTCTCCTTGACCAATACTATTAGAAATAATCGTAATAGCATTCCATTTTGTTGTTCCATATTTTTTATTATAATAATCTCCAGAAGGAATAACTCCTTTTTCTCCTGTAGCTAAATCGTTATATAAATAATTTCCAAAACCAAAACTTTTTATAATATCACACCATTCATTAGTTCCTTTTGTCAAATCTTTAGGGTATTTTTCTATAACACGTTTATAAACTTGTGCAAAATAGTTATTACAAGAAACAGCAACAGCTGTTTCTATCCCTATAGGAAATCCATGAATTCCAGAATGACAATGAATTCTTTTTTTTCCATATTTAAATCCTTTATAACATATGAAAGTTGTACTAGTATCTACTACTCCCATTTGAAGACCTGCTAACTCAGTTAATAATTTAAATGGAGAAGCTGGTGGATAACGAGCTTGTGTCGTTCTATCAAATAAAGGATTATCTATTGTATCTTTCATTAATTTTTTAAATTCTTTAGATCTGTTTATCCCTACAAATAAATTAGGGTTATTAATAGGACTAGATACTAAAGATAGAATTTCTCCATTTTTAGGATTTATAGCAACTATTCCTCCTTTTTTTTGATACATAAGCTGTTCGGCATAACTTTGTAAGTTCCAATCTATAGTTAAAGAAATATCATTTCCACTTACAGCTTTAATATTGTTTTTACTATTATTATAACTTCCTATAATGCATCCTTTTCTATCTCTTACCCAATATTTTACTCCTTTTTTTCCTCTTAAAATTTTTTCATAAGATTTTTCTACTCCAGCCCAACCAATAAAATCTCCTATTTGATAATAATTAGATTCTTTCTTAATATCTTTTTGAGTAACTTCTCCTATATATCCTAAAACATTAGCTGAACTTTCTACTTTATAATCTCTAAGAGAACGTTTTGTCCAATCAAACCCTTTATATTTATAAAGTTTTTCTTGTATAGTTGCAAATTTTTCTTTTGAAATGAAAGGTAAAAAAACAGATGGTAAATATTTAGAATAAGTTTTTGCTTTTTCTAAATTTTTAGAAAAAGTACTTTTTTCAATTCTTACAAGATTACAAAATTCCATAACATCAAAATGTTCATCTAGAAGAATCGGAATAACTATTAATTCATAAATAGATTTATTAAAAACCAATAAATTTTCATTCCTATCAAAAATTGAGCCTCTTTCAGGAATAACAATTTCCTGTTTAATTGAAGTATTAAAAGCATTCAAAATATATTTTTCCGTATATATTTGTATATAAAATAGCCTAATTATCAGTATAGAAGCTACAACACTCAACAATATGTAAAATTTATATAATTTTTTCAATGTTTAATTTTTTTTGAAAAAAAAATATATAATACATAAAATAGTTGTAAAAATACTGCTAAATATTGTTCTAAATAAAAGAATCCGGTTAAAAATAGTTCCTTTTAATATTTCTAGTATCAATAAAGAAAAATGATGTATGAAAACTAGCGAAAATATATAAAGCATTTTCCTAATAAAGGGTAATTCATATATAGAAAAATCATTTTTATTTATGAAATTTTTTCCATCAAAAAACTGTAAAAATTTTAATCTTAAAAAAGCAGATAAAGTAGAAGAAAAAGCATGAACCCCTCCAGAATTCATACAATGATCTATGAGCCACCCAATTAAAAATGATAGAAATAAAAACAAAAATTTATTTCCATTGTATGGAAATACTAATATAAAAAGAATATATATATAAGAATAGTATCCTAAAAATAAAAATAAAGGATTAAATATTGAAATTTGAACTAAACAAAGAAAAAAAATATAAAAGACAGAAATAACAAAATTTTTAATTAAATTCATTACTTATTTTCAACTTTATAAAGTTGAACATCATTCCATTCTTTTTTTAATAAATTTTTTACAACATAAGCATTTTCTATAGTCGAAAAATTAGCCATGAGTTTCACTTTTATAATATAATTAGCATGTTCTTCATCAAATTTATAAGAATGGACAGTTCCAATCTGAATCCCTTCAGGAAAAGTAGCTGATTTTCCATCTGTTTCTACAATATCTCCTTTATGGATACTGGAATGTCTGGGAATATCATATAAAACTACATATTCATGATTCAGTCCATCCCAACTAAGAGTTCCAAAATATTTATTTTTTTTTAGTCTAGCATTAACTTTAATTTTTGGGTTTAATAGAGAAATTGCCACACTAAAATGTGGAGAAGTTTTTATAATGATCCCTGCAATTCCATTAGATAATATAATTCCCATATCTTGTTCTATTCCATCTATATTTCCTTTGTTTATAGTTATATAATTATCCTGTTCATGAATACTATTATTTATGATTTGTACTGGAGTGAAAGTATACTGTTGTAAATAATTAATATCTTCTTTTTTAAAATCTTTAGATATTTTTCTTATCTTAGAGAAGATTTGAGCTTCACGTAACCTTTTATTTTCATTTAAAAGTTTTTTATTTTCAATTTCTAACAAAAAATAGCTACGTAATTTATATATGACTTCATAAATATTTCCAATCATAAAATTGGAAGAACCTGCATAAATATATTGATGAAATTTTGAATTTGAAAAAGAAAGAAAAATGGCAGAAAATTCTAGTAAAAAAAAGAAAATAAAAAAACGCCATTTCAAAAAAAAATTAAAAAATTCACGCATAAAATTAATCTATAAACCCTATTTCATTATTTCATTAAAAATGTAAATTTATCAATATTTTTTAATGCAACACCTGTTCCTTTTACTACAGCTCTCAAAGGGTCCTCTACTAAAGAAACAGAAAGTCCCGTTTTTTTGGATATTCTTTTATCTAAACCTCTTAAAAGAGAACCACCTCCGGCCATATATATTCCTGTTTTATAAATGTCTGCTGCAAGTTCGGGTGGAGTTCTAGAAAGAGTTTCCATTACGGCATCTTCAATACGTAAAATTGATTTATCTAAAGCAGGAATTGTTTCTTTATAAGAAAGATTCATTTCTTTAGGTTTTCCTGTAGAAAGATCTCTTCCTTGTATATGAATATCTTCTGGAGGTTTTTCTATAGATTCCATAACCGCTCCTATATCTATTTTTATTTTTTCTGCAGTTCTTTCTCCAATATATAGATTATATTTAGAACGAAGAAAATAGGCAATATCATTAGTAAAAACATCTCCAGCTATTTTTATAGATTTTTGACATACTATTCCACCTAAAGCTATAACTCCACATTCTGTTGTCCCTCCTCCTATATCAATAATCATATTCCCTTCTGCTTTAGTTACAGAAATCCCTGAACCAATAGCCGCAGCCATAGGTTCTTCAATAAGATAAACTTCTTTAGCATTAAGATGTTGAGCGGAATCTTTTACTGCTCTTTTTTCTACTTCCGTTATTCCAGATGGAATACAAATTACCATTGTTAATGACGGAGTAAAAAATTTATTATTAACTCCTGGGACTTTCTTAATAAACTCTTTTATCATAAGTTCTGCTACTTGATAATCTGCAATAACTCCATCTTTCAATGGTTTGTATATTTTAATATTTTCATGTGTTTTCCCTTGCATTTGTTTAGCTTCTTCTCCTACCGCTAACACTTTTTTTGTCCTTACATCTATAGCGATTATTGAAGGTAAATCAACTATAACTTTGTTATTGTGCATGATTAGTGTATTTGCTGTCCCTAAGTCTATAGCTATTTCTTGAGTGAAAAGATTCTTCATAAAATCAACTACTAATCCCATTAATATTTTTTTTATGAAAAGATTTACCTAATTTAAATAAAAAATACAGTTTTTCAGTATATTGAAGATATTAATAATTTTTCTTTTGAAAGAACATGATGTATTTTTATTACAAGGAAGTAATAAAGAAAATAAAAAAAAATATTTAGATAGATCTTTAATTTTAATATCTCAAGAAATCGGTGAAATTATTAAAATTTCATCATATTTTGAAAGTGAAGCATGGAATATGAAAAATTCTTCTATCTTTTATAATAGAGCTTTACACATAAAAACAAATTATACTCCTATTGATCTTTTAAAAAAAATCTTAAATATAGAATCCTTCATAGGAAGAAAAAGAAATTCTTATCCTCTTAGAAAAGAATATCAAAACCGAGAAATAGATATAGATATTTTATTTTATGATCATATCATTATATATAGTTTTATTTTGACAATTCCCCATCCATTATTACATTTACGAAGATTCGTTTTAGAACCTATGTGTGAAATAGCTCCAAATAAAAGTCATCCAATATTTAATTTTACGATTTTAGAAATGTTAGGATTATGCATAGATAAATTATATGTAAAAAAAATTTTTGAATGAATTTTTATTATAATAATAAAAAAAAATTTGAATCAAATTCAATTTTATATTTATATCATATTATTTATTTTTTCCGTTTCTATTTTTTACGGAAACGAAAAAAAAGAAAATGATGATGTAACACATTATAAAAATGATTTATTTTTTTTGAATTTGAAAGATGTTTTGAAATACAAATCAAATATACAAGAACATGATATAAAAAAAGGTAAATCATATTTAAAAGGACAAGCTTCTATAGAATATTATAATGCAAAAATTGAAGCAGATTATATAGAATTAAATTGGAAAAATGGAGATTTATATGCTAAATCAAAAGAAAAATCTGTTTTATTACAAAAGGAAAATCACCAATATTTTTTCAGTAAAATTCATTTTAATTTTAGGAATCAAATAGGAGAAGCAAAAAATTTTTATACTAAAGAAGAAAATCATATTGTGATAGCTGATGATATTTTTAAAAAAAAAGAAGATATTTTGATGAAAAAAGTTACATATATATCAGATCCTTTTTTTTTAAAAAAAAAAGATAATTTTCCTGATTTTTATTTAAAAACAGATTATTTAAAATATTCAAAAAAATACATTCTTTCGGGCCCAATTTTCTTTTATTGGTATAGAGTTCCATTACCTATTTTTTTTCCTTTTTTTTATATGCCTATAAAATTTAATAAAGCATATTATAGTATTATGTATCCAAAATTTGGAATTCAAAAAAAAAGAATTTACATAGAAGATCTAGGGTTATTTTTTCCAATTTCTGATTTATTAAATTTTAGTATAAGTACTTCTATATATAATACTGAAAAATGGAATATTAAAACAAGAATAGAATATAAACTAAAATATACGGATTATGGATTTATCAATTTTGATTATAAAAATATGTCAAATAAACAGATAAATTATCTATTTCAATGGAAACATAATTCCGATTCAAAACCAAATTCCAAAATAAATTTCAATGCAAATATTAATTATGATAATGTATTTTTACATAATAATGAAAGCTTTTCTTATATCAATATAAGAAAAAAGTTATCTAATTATTTCTGGTTTATGGATTTTTATATGATTCAAAATAAAGATAAAAAAGAAATAAAATTTATAATTCCAGAATTAATTTTACAAACAAAAAATATATTATTTCATGATAAAAAAAATTTATTTTTAAGTCAGATAAACATTGAAAATGAATTACATTTTCAAAATTATATGAATGGATACAAAAAAACGTATTTTCATACTATATTGAATCACAATATGAGCATGACTGCTTATTTTCCTTTTTTTTATCCTTATTTCAGAATTTCATCTAAAATTTTATATAAGGATTTTTATGCATGTGATTTTCCTTATTTTCATATTTCAAGTTTTCAAAAAATGGATTTTTCAACAAATATTGTCTCTATTCCATTTTATAAAATTTGGAAATTGAAAGATATTTTTCTATTAAAACATGAAGTAAAACCGATTTTATTTTTTCATATGATATATTTTCCTCCTGTTTTTTATAACGTAAAAAATCATTTAAAAAAAAGAATAAATTTTATTTTAAATAACAATTTTGTAATAAAAAATACATGGAATTGTATGGATTCTTGTAGACAAATAGAAATCTTCAAAGAAATAAACTCCTCATTCATTATTGATCATAATTTTATAAAATGGGAAAATTTTCATATTATGGGGAATACTGATTTAACCAAAAATTTTGAAGCAAAATATAAAGCAGGAATAAATTTTTTTGAAAAAAAATATAAAATGATATATTTTGATTTTTCTTTTTCTTCTAATTATGATATTCTTTTTTTTCCTATTAAAAATAAATTTCAAAAAAAAGGAAAAAATCGTTATGATTACTTTTTTTTCGATCATAAAAATTATGCTAAATATCCAATTCCGTTTAATTTAAAAATTGATTTTCATTCCAATTATGAAAATTCTTTAGATAAAAAAAAATTCTTTCATACTTTTTTAAGTTTTAATGGGTCTGTCAATATCACGAAATATTGGAAAATTAGTTTCCATACAGATTACGATTTATTAAAAAATAAAATAATATTAGCGAATATTATTTTTGATAGGGATTTAAGAAGCTTTAAAATGAGTTTTAACTGGAATATCGTAAAAAATTCTTCCTGGTATTTTTTCATAGGATTGAAAGATCCTTATTTAAAAAATATCATACAGTATAATGAAAAAAATTAATTACAATCATGATACCAAAAAAATTTTCAATAAAAAAAATACCATCTTATGGCCCATACAATACATGTGTTCTTGTTGGGTTTTTTTTATTTGTTTCTGGACAAATAGCTGTGGATCAAAACACAGAAAAATTAATTTCAGATAATATAGAAATAGAAACAAAAAAAGTGATGGAAAATATCAAAATTATTCTTTCAGAAAATGAAATAGGATTTCAAAATGTAATAAAAACTTCTGTTTTTGTAACAGATATGAATTTATTTCCAAAAATAAATGATGTATACTCTAAATTTTTTCATGAAGGAGATTATCCAGCTAGAGAAACTATACAAGTTTCAGCTCTTCCTAAGAATGCCAATATTGAAATATCTTTAATAGCATATAAAAATTAATTATTTTATTTATTATATTATAGTATATAGTGAAATATGGATTTTTAATTTTTGTTGTTCTTTTATTATTGTCATTAAACAAAATATATTCTAATGAATCATTTTTAAATAAAACAAAAGGAGTTATACAAATAATTCATGCAGATCTAATACAAAACAACAATCATCATAATCAAATTTTTGTTTTAACAGGAAGCGTTCATTTAAAATATGGTAAGTATCATCTTTTTTGTGATAAGGTTAGATATTCTAAAAAAAATAATAAATTTCATGGATATGGAAATGTTAGATTAGAATCTGGAAAAAATAAAATAATATCTCAAAATATAATAGGAAATTTTTTTGATTTTCAATTGTCAGGAAATGTGATTTTATATCAAGATAAAATAAAATTAACATCGGATATCATGAATTATAATTTTAAAAAAAAGTTACTTCAAGCTATCAACGATGTTGTTCTGTATTTTAATAAAATCAAATTAACAACTAATATATTGGAATATAATTTTATACTAAACCAAATTTTTTACAAAAAAAATAGCATCATTTATTATGGAGATTATATCATATGTAGTAAAGAAGGTTTTTTTTATATTAATAGAAAAAAAATAGAGTTAAAATATCAAATAAAATTGATTAGTAAAAATTATACTGTATATGCCAATATATTAGAATATATGTTAAAAAAAGAACAGATCAATTTTCCTAATACTGCCATCATAATGCAGAATACAAATTCTGATAATTTTATTTATACTAAAAGGGCAGTATTTTCAATTCAAAAGAAAATTTTTTTATTTAAAAATTATGTAAGTATCCATTATAATGGTAAAATTGTGAGAGGTGAATATTTGTTTTTTGATCAGAAAAAAAAATGTGGATTTATTAAAAATATTTTGATAGAAGATTCAAAAAAAAAATGTTTTTTGATAAGCGGATATGGAAAATTTGATTTTCATTCTGGTTCTTTAATTTTAAAAGAAAACCCCAAAATTATAAAAATAACAAAAACTGATTCAGTTTTTGTTATTTCAAATATTTTAAAAATAAATGTAAAAAAAAATAACGCATATTCAATTCAAGCTTTTTCTGTTAAAAGTTTTTTTTTGAATGAAGATATTCAAGGAGTATGTGATTTTTTCAATTATGAATCCTCAAATGATTATATGCAATTTGATGGAAATCCCACATTTTGGAATAAAAATCAACAAATTACTGGAAAAATTATATATGTTTATCTTCGAGATAAGAATTATATAAAATATATAAAAATTGTAAAAAATGCTTTTTACACAGAAAAAATAAACTCAGAAGAGTTTAATCAGATAGAAGGAGATATTATGATTGGCTTTTTTAATAAAAAGAATTATTTAGAAAAAGTGATAATTCAAGGAAATATTAATAGTATTATTTTTCTTTATCCTGATTCTGATCAAAAAATAATTAATAGATTATCTTGTGAAATTTTATCAATATATTTAGATCAATCAAAAAAAATAGGAAAAATTTCTTGTGCAAAAGAAGCACGTTCAGAGTTGATTCCAATACATAATAAAATTCCTAAGGACTTACTTTATCTTTCTAAATTTTCTTGGAAAGAAAAAGAAAAACCAAATAATAAATTTTTTATGTCTCAAGAAATATACAAATATAAAAAAGAAAGCTTGCTAGAAGAAAAAGAAATTAAAACTATGATAAAAAATAAATAGAATAAAATTCTTATGAAAAAATTAGAAAAATATTTTTTTCAATATCAAACTCAGATCAATCCATTTCCTATGAATATTATGGTAAATCATGCTGAAGGAAGTTATATTTATGGAATAAATGGAAAAAAATATCTAGATTTTGTAGCAGGTGTTTCCGTAAATGTATTAGGACATGGAAATAAAAAAATAAAAGAAGCCATAAAAAAACAAGTCAACAAATACTTGCATACTATGGTATATGGAGAATTTATACAAACTCCTTGTATAAAGCTTTGCAAAAAAATATCAGAAAATATTCCAGATCCACTTACTACTACTTATTTAGTTAATACTGGTACAGAAGCAGTAGAAGGAGCTTTAAAATTAGCTAAATGTTATACGGGAAGAGAAGAAATTATATCCTGTAGACATTCTTATCATGGGAGCACACATGGTTCTATGAGTATTATGGGATATGAAGATTATAAAAGACCTTTTAGACCTTTGTTACCTTTAGTTAAATTTATCACATTTAATCATATAGAAGAATTAATTAATTCTATTACAGAAAAAACTGCTTGTATAATTTTAGAAACTATTCAATGTTCTTCTGGAATTATATTACCTGATAATTTATTTTTGAAAGAAGTAAGAAAACAGTGTAATAAAAAAAAAGCTTTAATGATACTTGATGAAATCCAAACTGGATTTGGAAGAACAGGAAGACTTTTTGCTTTCGAGCATTATGAAATCGTTCCTGATATCTTAATAATGGGAAAAGGAATGGGAGGTGGAATGCCTATAAGTGGTTTTGTCTCATCTAAAAAAATTATGAAAACTTTTATTGATATTGCTCCTTTAGGTCATTTAACTACTTTTGGAGGAAATGCTGTTTCCGCTTCTGCTTCTTTAGCTACTTTAAATCAACTTATCAATTCCAATATTATGGAACAAGTCCCAATGAAAGAAAAATGGATTAGGGAATATTTGATTCATAATCAAATCAAGAATATTCATGGTAAAGGTCTTTTTTTATCTTTTGAATTAAAAAATAAAAATACAGTGGAAAAGTTTTTCAAGAATTGTATAAAAAGAGGATTAATATTATTTCGTTTTTTATTTCATAGTAATTTTGTCCGTATATCTCCTCCATTGACTATCACAAAAAAGGAAATTCAAAAAGGATGCTCTATTATTATTGAAAGTTTAAATCAGCTATAAAAAATAATGTAATTGAGATTTTTTATTGAATTAGCTTATAATGGTAAATATTTTTTTGGATGGCAAATTCAAAAAAAAGTAAGTACAGTAGAAGAAAAATTAGAATATTGTTTATCAAAATTATTGAAAACATCCATCAATGTTGTAGGCGCTGGTAGAACGGATAAAGGAGTTCATGCTAAACAAATGTTTGCTCATTTTGATTATGAAGAAAAAATCGAAAATAATTTTATAGATAGATTAAATATTTTTTTACCTAAATCTATTAAAGTCTTCAATATTTTTCCAGTAAAAAAAAATATACATGCAAGATTTGATGCTATAAAACGAACGTATAAATATTATTTAACACGCGAAAAAAATCCATTCAAACAAGATTTTTCCTGGTACTGCTTTTATCCACTAAATATTCAAAAAATGAATATTGCTTCAAAAAAAATTATGGAATATAAGGATTTTAGTTCTTTTTGTAAAAGAAAAAGAACTAATAAAAATGAAAAAGAAAATAATATATGTCAAATTTATCATGCTTATTGGTCTGAGGAGAATAATATTTTATGTTTTACTATTGAAGCCAATCGATTTCTAAGATCTATGGTAAGGGCGATTATAGGAAAACTGATTGATGTAGGGAGAAATAAAGTTAGTATCAATGAATTTACAAAGATTATAGAATTAAAAAATTCTAATTTTTGCAAATTGATAGTTCCTGCATGTGGTTTATTTCTGACTCAGATTCTATATCCAGAAGATATTTTTTTATGAAAGAGAATTTGAACAAAAAAAAGTCCTCTTTAAAAGAGTTGATTATAATTAGTTTAAATTATAAATTAATATTAATATTAACAATTGTTACTTCTATATTAATTTCCTTTATTTCTGCTTATCGTCCTAAATTAATACAAAAGGCTATAGATTTTCATATCCTTTATAAGGATTTTCTAGGATTAAAAAATATACTGATGTTAATAATTATACTTCTATTTTTAGAAAGTATATTTCATTTTATTTTATTATATCTATCTAATATATTAGCTCAAAATGTAATTGAAAAAATAAGAATTCTTTTATTTGAGAAATTATTACATTTTAAAAATTCTTTTTTTAATAAAACTCCAATAGGAAAATTGGTATCTTATTCTATATCAGATATAGAAACGATAACTGTCATATTTAATGATGGAATTTTACTTGTTTCTGGAGATGTTTTAAGGATTATTATGATTATTATTATGATGTATACTGTTCATAAAAAATTGTCTTTTATAGTTTTTTTAACTATTCCTTTTATGTATATCATAACTCGTTTTTTTCAAAAAACGTTAAAAAAAACGTTTCATGAAGAACGTATTCAAACTTCACGTTTGAATAGTTTTTTACAAGAAAACATCATAGGAATGTCTATTATTCAACTTTTTAATAAGGAAAAAAAAGAATATTTAAAATTTAAATCTATTAATCGTAAATTAATGGATGCTCATTTTAAAACTATTTTTTATTTTTCTATTTTTTTTCCTATAGTAGAAATAATTTCTGCAGTAACAATAAGTATCATTATATTTTATGGAGGATTTCATGCCATTGATGTAGGAAATGTTAAACCGGGACAAATTATCGCTTTTATTTTTTTCATTTATCTTCTTTTTCGTCCTATGCGACAAATAGCTGATAGATTTAATATTATACAAAGAGGAATAGCTGGAATAGAACGTATATTTTCTATATTAAATTCTGAAGAAATCATTATTAATAGAGGAAATTTACGTTTTGAAAAATTAAAAGGACATATTGTATTTAATAATGTTTATTTTTCTTATATAAATGATGAAATGGTATTAAATGGAGTTTCTTTTGAAATTAAACCAGGAGAAAAAATTGCTATAGTCGGGGCAACAGGTTCTGGAAAATCTACGATTACTCATTTGATTTCTAGATTATATGAAATAAAAAGAGGAAATATTTGGATCGACGGACATTCTATTCAAGATATAGAACTGAAAAATTTAAGATCTCATATAAGAGTAGTGACACAAGATACTTTTTTATTTAATGATTCAATTATTAATAATATTACTTTAGGAGATCCGTCTATTAGTATTAATCAAATAGAAGATATGGCAAAAAAAATAGGAATACATAATTTTATTGCATCTTTGCCTAATGGATATAAATCTATTGTAAAAGAAAGAGGAAGTTTGCTTTCTCTTGGGGAAAAACAATTGATTTCTTTTTTAAGAGTACAAATGCACCCTTATTCTGTTCTTATATTAGATGAAGCGACTGCATCTTTGAATAAAGAATTAGAAAAGATGATTTATCATGCTACAGATCTTTTAACTAAACATAAAACTTCGATCATCATCACTCATCGTCTTTCCACATTAGAAAATGCGGATAAAATATTAGCTATTGATAAAGGATCTATTGTAGAAAAAGGGACTCATAAAGAGTTAATTCAATTAAATGGATATTATGCTGGATTATATAAAGAATCTTTTAACAAAAAAAATTAACAATTAGTTTTTAAGTAATAAGTTTTATTTAAAATTTTATTTGCCCAATTTCTTATTTTATCTTTCTTTTTGAAATCAATTACAAGATTTTTTAATGTAGTGTAGTCTTCTTCAAAAGATAGAGGTTTAGATGGAATTTCATCCAATAATTTGATTATGATAAATGCTTCTTTTCCGTTGAAAATTTCCTTATAAGGATTAGTTATTTTTCCTTTTTTTAAAAATAGGAACGTTTTTTTCATATTTTTTGAGAGTTTATTTTCCTCTATCCAAATACGGTTTTTAATTGTTATATCAACTATTTTATTTGAATTCAATAAATTAGGTATTTTATCTAAATCAATTTTCTTCTTGAGAAGACGTTTTCTAAAGGATTCTGCAAATAATTTTGTTTTGTATAATTCATGTTTTGAATATTTAGGTTTTATTAAAATATGTCTAAAATCAATCTCATCTTTTTTTATTTTTTCTAGTTTAATAATATGAAATCCTAAATTTGTTTCAAACGGTTCAGATATTTCTCCTTCTTTTAAAGAAGGAACTAAATCTACAAATTCTTGTGGAAGATTCTTCATTTTCATTCCCTTTATAACTCCCCCCTTTAATGCGGAAGAATCATCTTCAGAAAATAAAATAGCTTTAGCGGAAAAATCAGTATCAGAATGTATTTCTTTTTTGATTTGATTTAAAAAATCAATTATTTTTCTTTTGTTAATAGAACTTAATTTTGGATAGAATATTATATAAGAAATACATCTCTTTTTCGGAGAAAAAGGGATTTTATTCTGTTTAAAAAAATATTTAACTTCTTCAGGGGAAGTATCCACATCATCCGTAATTTTTTTATAAAATATTTCTGTATACTGTTTGTTTTTAATTTTTTCAGTTAATTCTTTTAAATAATCCTTATTTTCAAATTGCATTAAAAATTTTTCTTGATTAACATATTGTTTCTTCATTTCTGATAGAAATACTTGAGTTCTCAATTCTAATTCTTGATTGCTAATTTGTATACTTTTATCTTTTTTTGCATAAAAGAGCATTAATTTTTGGATTATAAAATTATTTAAAACATTACTATTACAAAACGATTTCTTATCATCACTA
The DNA here is from genome assembly GCF_014251335.1 of Blattabacterium cuenoti. Classification (GTDB taxonomy): domain Bacteria; phylum Bacteroidota; class Bacteroidia; order Flavobacteriales; family Blattabacteriaceae; genus Blattabacterium; species Blattabacterium cuenoti_G. Next base: position 26,362 of record NZ_CP059186.1, read on the forward strand.
TTTTTTATATCAGAATCCAAAATAATATCGTTTCCGATGATTACGAAAATACCACTTATTTTTTCTAAATCAGAAGAATAAGAAAAATAAACACATAAAAATGCAATAAAAAAAATTTTTTTAATAAAATTATTCATCACATACAAATATTCATATTTTTTTTATTTTATTCAAATAAAAACATTGATATTATTATGAGTTTGGAAGCCAAGAATATATGTAAAAAGTATAAAAATAAATATGTGATAAAAAATATTTCAATTCAATTGAATAAGGGAGAAATTGTAGGATTAATAGGCCCTAATGGGGCAGGGAAAACTACTTCTTTCTACATGATGGTCGGATTAATTAAACCAGATAAAGGAAAAATATTTTTATTCAATCAAGATATTACATCAAATCCAATGTACCAACGTTCTAAAAAAGGAATTGGATATTTGTCTCAAGAACCATCTATATTTAGAAAATTATCTGTAGAAGATAATATTTTATGCATATTAGAAATGCATAAAATATCGAATCAAGAAAGAAAAAGAATAGTAGAAAAATTAATTGAAGAATTAGGCCTGCAAAAAATCCGAAATCATAGAGGAGATCTCATTTCTGGAGGAGAACGAAGACGTACTGAAATTGCTAGATGTTTAGCTATAAATCCTAAATTTATTCTTTTAGATGAACCTTTTTCTGGAATAGATCCAATTTCTATAGAAGAATTACAAAAAATAATTATTTCTCTAAAAAAAAAAAATATAGGTATATTAATTACAGATCATAATGTACAAGAAATTTTTACAATAACAGATCGTATTTATTTAATATTTAATGGAACAATCATAAAATGTGGAGACACTACAGAAATTATGCAAGATTCTGTAGTAAGAAAAATTTATTTAGGAAGTAGAATCATAAATTTTAAAAAAAAATGAACCACCGATTTCATGGTCCGGAAGTAGGATTATTTCTAAATGGAGAAATCCCTCCTTTTTCAGGAAAAAAGTTTCCTTCTTATAAAAAAATATTTGCAGCGGATGGAGCTTTTTATTATTTAAATGCGTTTGGAATTTCAGTAGATTATATAATTGGAGATTTTGATTCTATTTCAAAAAAAGATATTCCTACTATAGAAACTCATTTATTGAATACTTATGATCAAAAATATACTGATTTTGATAAGGCTTTAAATATTATTTATCATAAAGGATTTTTTAATATAAATGTTTGGGGAGCAAGTGGAATGGAACAAGATCATTTTTTAGGAAATTTATCTACAGCTTTAAAATATAAAAAAAAGTTATCTATTATATTTCATGATAAATATCATTGCTATTTTTTTTCTGATAAAAAAATTTCTTTTCATCAGAAAAAAAATAAAAAAGTGTCTTTATTTCCATTTCCTAAAGTAGAAGGATTATCCACTTGTGGACTAAAATATTCTATAGAAAAAGGATCATTAAAAATAGGAAAAAATATAGGTATTAGAAATGAAGCCTTTAATCAAAAAATAGAAATCAATTACAAAAAAGGAGAATTATTAATATTTATAGAGAAATAAAATTTAACTAAAAAATTAATTATTAAAATTTTTAAGTTTATTGATCATATTTCTCACATGATCTCCAGATTTTTTTAAAAGATCATTCTCTTTCCGATTTAATTGCAATTCTACAATTTTTTCTATTCCAGATTTTCCTATAATAGATGGGACTCCTAAATATATATTTTTTAATCCATATTGTCCTCTTAAAAAAACAGAACATGGAAAAATACGCTTAGTATCTTTCAAAATCGCCTCCACTATTTTTATTATAGATGCACTGGGCGCCATCCAAGCAGATGTTTCTAACAAATCTACTATTTCTTCTCCTCCTTTTTTTGTTTTTTCAATAATTGCATCATTTTCTTCTTCTGACAAAAATTCTTTAATAGGAATCCCTGATACAGATGTATATCTATATAAAGGGACCATAGTATCTCCATGTCCTCCTAACAATAAAGATTGTATATCAATAGGGGAAATATTTAGTTTTTTTGATAAGAAAAAGCGATATCTGGTAGAATCCAATATTCCAGCCATACCAATGATCCGAGAAGGATCTATCTTTGCCGTTATATAACTTACATATGCCATAACATCTAATGGATTGGATACTACGATGAATTTAGCTTTTGGAGAGAAAAAAACAGATTTTTTAGTTACAGAACGAATAATTTCTGCATTAGTCTGAACAAGATCATCTCTACTCATACCAGGTTTTCTAGGAATTCCACAAGTAATAATGATAATTTCTGAATTTTTTGATTTAGAATAATCATTAGTTATTCCAATAACTTCAGTATTGGATTCCATCAAAGGAAGCATTTGAGATATATCTAAGCTTTTTCCTTCTGAAAGTTTTTCTCTAATATCTAATAAAACAATTTTTCGGACTATATTTTTTTGAGCTAATAAACTAGCACAAGAAGCCCCAACATTTCCTGCTCCAATAATAGTTACTTTCATTTTATTTTTTTTTAATGATAAGCTTATTTTTTATCTAAATTTGTAATTTATAAAGATAAACACAATTTTTCTATATAATAATATTATGAAAGAGGATTACGTGAGAAGAAAAAAATTCTATTATAGACATATAGGACCGTCTTGTCGTGAAATTGATAATATGTTGAAAAAATTACAATGTTCTTCTATTAAGTATTTTGTAAATAAAACGGTTCCCAAAGAAATACGTTTAAAAAGAAAATTAAATCTTCCCAACTCTATTTCTGAATATAAATATTTAAATCACATTAACAGAATAGGTAAAAAAAATAAAATTTATCGTTCTTATATAGGATTAGGATATAAAAATACTATAACTCCAAGTGTAATTCAAAGAAATATTTTAGAAAATCCGAGTTGGTACACCCCATACACTCCTTATCAATCAGAAATATCTCAAGGACGTTTAGAAGCTTTAATTAATTTTCAAACTATGGTTTCAGATTTAACCGGAATGAAAATCAGTAATGCTTCCATGTTAGATGAATCTACAGCTGCAGCTGATGCTATGTTCATGATTTTTCAAGAAAAAATAAGAAAGAAACAAATAGATAATAGCTATTCTTTTTTTATTTCAGATGAAATATTTCCACAAACTTTTGCTGTTTTAAAAACAAGATGTTTTGGATTGGGCATACATATCATCCATGATACTCATAAAAATTTAAAAAATAAATATAATAATAAAAAAATATTTGGATTAATAATATCTTATCCTTCTAGTCTAGGAGAAATATATGATTATCGGGAAACAGTTGAATATGCAAAACGTCACAATATATCAATAATAGTTTCTACAGATCTTTTATCTTTATCTCTGTTAAAACCTCCTGGAGAATGGGGGGCTGATGTAGTTATAGGTTCCAGTCAATCTTTTGGAATTCCTATGGGATATGGAGGGCCTCATGCTGCTTTTTTTTCTACTCATGAACAGTATAAACGTTTTCTTCCTGGAAGAATTATCGGAATATCTGTAGATAAAACAAATAAAAAAGCTTTTCGTATGGCTTTACAAACAAGAGAGCAACATATTAAAAGAGAAAGAGCGACTTCTAACATTTGTACATCACAAGTACTTCCTGCTGTAATGGCTTCTATGTATGCTCTATATCATGGAAAAAAAGGATTAATAGAAATAGCAAAATCTATTCATGAGTATGCTAAAAAATTGGAATTTTTATTGATTAATAATATCAGTCATATTTTTCAAGTGAATGCTTTTTATTTTGATACTCTTAGAATTAAAACAGATTACATAAATACACTAAAAAAAGTGGCAGAACGTAAAAAAACTAATTTTAGATATGTAGATAAAAATCATTTAACTATTACTTTAGATGAAACAACTTGTCAAAAAGATATAAATCATATTCTATCTATTTTTCATGAATCACATAATCAAGATAAAAAAACGTATAAAAAAATAAAATGTTATACGAGTATTCATGATCATGATAAATATAGATTTCCTAGTTTTTTAAAAAGAACTTCTAATTTTTTAGAACATAAAGTTTTTCATAATTTTTATTCAGAAAATGAACTGATGCGTTATATAAAAAGATTGGAAAAAAAAGATATATCCTTAATTCATTCCATGATTCCACTTGGATCATGTACCATGAAATTAAATGCTTCTTCGGAATTATTTTCTTTAAGTCAACATGAATGGCAAAATGTACACCCTTTTGTACCTAAAAAACAAGCAATGGGATATCATATTGTTATTCGGAATTTACAAAAATATTTAAAAGAAATTACTGGTTTTTCTGGTATCTCTTTACAACCCAATTCAGGAGCTCAAGGAGAATATGCTGGACTCATGGTTATAAAACATTATCATCATTCATTACAAGAATATCAAAGAAATATAGCATTAATCCCTTCTTCTTCTCATGGCACGAATCCTGCGTCAGCAAATATGGCCGGAATGAAAGTTATGTTAGTCTCCACAACCAGTGATGGGGCCATTAATAAAAATGATTTATCAAAAAAAGTAAAAGAAAATAAAGATTTATTGTCTGTATTAATGATTACTTATCCTTCTACTTATGGTATCTATGAAAAAGATATTCAAGAAATTATAGATATAATTCATGAAAATGGAGGACAAGTTTATATGGATGGAGCAAATATGAATGCTCAAGTAGGATTAATTCAGCCCGCATATTTAGGTGTAGATGTTTGTCATCTTAATCTTCATAAAACTTTTGCTATTCCTCATGGAGGAGGAGGGCCTGGTATGGGACCTATTTGTGTAGCTCCACATTTAAAACCTTTTCTACCAAACCATCCTTTTCAAGGAGAAGAAAATTGTAAAAAAAATGAAAAAACATTGACTATTTCCTCATCACCATATGGTTCTTCTTTAATTTTAACAATTTCTTATGCTTATATTCGTTTATTAGGACCAGACGGACTTAAAAAATCGACAGAAATATCTATATTAAACGCGAATTACATCAAAGAAAAATTGAAAAAATTTTATAATATATTGTATGTAGGAGAAAACAATACTGTGGCACATGAATTAATTATAGATTGCAGAGTTTTTAAAACTACGAATGTTGAAGTTATAGATATAGCAAAAAGAATGATAGATTATGGATATCATGCTCCTACTGTCTCTTTTCCTGTAGAAGGATGTATGATGATAGAACCTACTGAAAGTGAGTCTAAAGATGAGTTAGATCGTTTTATTGAAACTCTTATCAGTATAAGACAAGAAATTAAGGAAATTGAGGATGGAAAATTTTCCAAAAAAAATAATGTATTAAAAAATGCTCCACATAGTATAGATATCTTGACTCAAGATGAATGGATATATCCTTATAGTCGAGAAAAAGCAGCTTATCCTCTACCTTGGATTAAAGATAGAAAATTTTGGACATCAATCAATCGTGTAGATGATGGATATGGAGATAGAAATTTAGTATGTACATGTACATAATATATATTCAAAATTTAATCTAGATTAAATAGTTAGTTATTTATTCACTGTGTAATTTTTAAAATTTTTAAACTTTGAATATGGAGTGATATGAATAGAATCAAATAAATTTCTTTCATATTTCAGTAATCCTGTAATGGCTATCATGGCGCCATTGTCCGTTGTATATTTTTTTTTCAGAATAAAAACTTCAAGTTTTTTATTTTTTTGATTTTTAGAAAAGTACATAAATATTTTTCTAATTTCATAATTAGCGGAGACGCCTCCTGCCAAAACTATTCTGGAAATACCAGTTTTTATAATAGCTTTTTGTACTTTTTCTAAAAGAATTTCTGCTATTATTTTTTGTATGGATGCACAAATATCAGACAAATTTTGTTTTATAAACAATGTATTTTTTTTTAGTTTTTTATTTATGTATTGTAAAACATTGTTTTTAAATCCACTAAAACTGAAGTCTAGTCCACTGACTATGGGTTTTGAAAACATAAATTTTTTTTCATTTCCATTCTTAGAAAAATATTCTATCATAGGACCGCCAGGATAATAAAATCCTAACATTCTAGCTATTTTATCCAAAGCTTCTCCCACAGAATCATCTAAAGTAGATCCTAATATTTCCATTTGAAAAAAATCATTGACTTTTATAATTTGAGTATGACCTCCACTTATAACTAAACCTAAAAATGGAAATTTTGGATAACAATTATTCAGATTAGCATCTTGTATAAAATGAGAAAGTATGTGAGCTTGTATATGATTTACAGTTAATAAGGGAATATCTAAACCCATGGAAAATGATTTTGCAAAAGAAGCCCCTACTAATAAAGGACCAATTAATCCGGGTCCTAAAGTAAAAGATACTGCATCAATTTGATTTCGATTTATTTTTGCTAAAAAAATAGCTTGTTGCACTGCCTTTGTCATATTTATATCATGGAGTCTTGAAGCCAACTCAGGAACAACTCCTCCATATTTTTTATGAATTTCTTGATTAAAAATGACATTAGACAATACATTTCTATTTTGAATGATAGAAACACCTGTATCGTCACATGACGATTCTATTCCAATAATGATTATAGGTTTTTTTTTCATAAAAAAAAATAACAATATCTTTGAAAATGAATAATGCTTTTTTCTATAAATTTCGTAATAAAAAAATTCTTATTTTATTTTTTTTATTGGGGTTATTTTTTTTTTATGTTTCTTATAAATATAAAGAAGAAATAAAAGAAAAAGTATCCACATTTTTTTTGAATAAAATAAGAAATCATTTAAATGATAAAATTACTATAAAACATGCCTCTATTAATTTTTTAGAAAAAGAATTTATTTTTTCTGATGTACAAATTCTAGATCATCATCATTTTTCTTTTATTCATTTATCTAAATGTAAAATCTCTATTGAGAATTTACTTTATTTTATTTTTATAAATTCGGAGCATTTAAGAATAAAAAACATTTTTATTGAAAATTCTTCTTTTTTTATAAAAAAATATATTAATGAAAAACAAAATAATATTTTAGTTTTTATAAAAAATATTTTGATTCATAAAAATGTAAATAAATTTAATATCAATTTCATTACCTGTTCAAAATTAATAATAAATAAATCTTATGTAAAATATCAGAATATAAATTCTGATAAAAAATTTAAACATTTTTTTTCCAGTTGTATAAAAAATGTTAGAATTGATAATAAAAAAATAAAAGCTTCTATTTTTTCTTTACAATCTAATAAAAGATTACTTAAAAAAAGTAAATCTCCTATTATAGAAAATCTATGTTGTGATTTAATATATGATTATCCCTCGAAACTTGAGGTTAACAATTTTTTAATAAAAACGTCTAACAGTTATCTAAAAGGATATTTTACTCTATTTCAAGATAAAAATACAGAAAATCAAATTCTTTTTCCGAAAATAAATATACAGTGCAAAATTTTTGAAGGATCAAAATTAGGTTCAGATTTAGGAATTTTTTTTTATAAAAAATGGGGTTTTTATTCTAAAATATTTATTAGAGGTTGTATTCATGGAAAATTTAATCATAAAGAAAAAATATTTTCTCTTTATAACGTTTCTATAAAAGATTCACAAGAGAACAAATTATCAGCGGATCAAATTCATATTTTTTATGCAAAAAAAAAATGGAAAGAAATCAAGTTTTTTAAAACTTTTATGCAATTGAATCCTTATAGCATGAAAAAAATAATTCCATATAATTTAGATTCCAAATCTAAATTTTTAAGATTTATTTTAAATTTCAAACAGTCTATTTTCTATAAAGGAGATTTAATCTTATCCTTATTTGATAATAAAAAAAATTTTAAAATAAAAGGAATAGTAAAAAATCGTTTTTTCGTAGCTAAAATATCAACTTATGTTGATTTTTCTAAAAATCAATATTCAGGAAGAATTTTTTTAGAAAAAAAGAAGAATATTTCTTATATACCATCAAAAATTCCGCTTTTCATATATAATACGTTATTGAATCTATATGTTATGGATTTTGAAGGAAATTTTTCTAAATTTTTTATCACACTATTATTCTCTCATTCAAAATATAAAATGCATTTTATAGGAAAAGTATTTTCAAATTTTAAAAAAATATATATTGATATATATAATAAAAACGAAACTAAAAAAAATATAAAAATAACATTTATTAATAATGAAAATCAATCTTTTCAAAAGATCAATATAAATATATATGATATGATTATTGGTCATATTTATGGATCTATAAAATGGGAAAATTTATTCCAAATTTCTTGTTTAAAAAATCCAAATAAAAAAGAAATAAAATATGCAAACTTTAATTTTTTAATCAAAAAATCTTTTTTTTATTTTATAAAACCAATAAAAAACAAAAATATATTTTCTGATATTCAAATTTCAGGAGAAAAAAAAGATAATGAATTTAAAATGATTTTTTACACAAAAACTATGCGATTAAATGATATTTTTCTGGAAAAATTATTTATAATGGTAAATTCTTCTTTAAAAGAAAAAATAAAAATTTATGCAGAAAAAATCATTTACAAAAATTTTTTTTCTAAAAAAATAAATATATCTGTTTTAAATACACAAAATTTTTGGATAATAAATTCTAAGTTTTTATTAAAATTAAAAAAACAAGAATATAAAGAACAGATACTGAATTTTTTTTGCAAAAAAGAAGAAAATTTTTTAATATGTTATCCTTTTCTTTCTAAATTAAATATCAATGGATATAACTGGTTTACTGATTACAATTATTATAAATCGGGAATTATTAAAATTGATTTTATCAATCAAAAATATATTGTTGACAATATTATTTTTTTATCTGAACAACAAAAAATCATTATTAATGCAAGTTTTATTAAAAACCAAAAAAAAATATTTCAATTTTACCTAAAAAATGTGCAATTAAAAAAAATCATTTTTAATAAAAATATAGATGGGATAGCAAATGGTTTTTTTTTATGTAAGAATATTTGTAATCAAATTGAACCTAATGTTAATATAATCATTCAAAACTTTTCAATTGGAAAAACTATTCTAGGCAATTTTTTCATTTATTCTTTTCAAAAAAAGAAAAATGATTATGAAATAAATGGTGTTATTAGAAAAAATTATCATGATGTTTTAAAAGTATTTGGAAATATTAAAAATAAATCACAAAATCAATCCGAATTTAATTTAAGTATAATCATTCAAAATTTTGGAATAGATAATTTTTCTTTTTTTTGGAAAAAAATGAATACTGAAGTAAAAGGAACTCTAACAGGAAAAATACAAGTTTTTGGTAATTTAAATAATCTTCAATATTTTGGAAAATTAGAGATTAACAAGTTTGGAATCAAAATAAACTCTACAAATACAAATTATGAGATCAAAAGTCCAGCTTATATAAATATTATTTCTGAATCCTGTTCATTATCTACTTCTTGTTTTGTAGATACTAAATATAATACAAAAGGATACATTAATGGAGTCTTTTCCCATAAAAACCTTATTCAATGGAATTTAATAAAATTATCTGTTAATACAAAAAATTTGCTTGTTTTAGACTCAGAGGAAAAACAAAATAATTTTTTATTTGGAAAGATATTTGCTAATGGAACAATTCAAATCATGAAAAATGAAAATAAAATTTGTATTTCTATGAAAAATGGAAAAATTATGAATTTTTCTCATTTATACATTAATCCTAAAAGACTGGAGTTACATAAAAAAAATAAATCTGAATTAAATAGGGATAAAAAAAAGGAAAAAGATAATTATTTTTTATCAATAGATGATATAATTATAAGTAAAAATACAAAAGTATCAATATTTTTAGATAAAAATCATTTTATTGAATTGAGAGGAGAAGGGACCCTTTTTATAAAAAAAACAAACAAAGATAATATACAAACCAGTGGTCAATATTTTGTAAAAGATGGATTATATCATCTATATAAAGATGAAAGAATTCCAATAAAACTAGAAAAAGAATTTAAAATAAAACCAGGAGGCTCTATTACCTGGAAAAATAACTTTTATCAATCAAATATTAATTTGATTGTTTATGATACTAAATATGTATACAACGTTATTGAATATATAGATTTTATAAAAAAAGAACATCATGAAAATATGATATTTACAGAATTAAGAATTAATATTTCTGGTAAAATACAAAAACCCAATATTAATATGGAAATTTTATTTCCTGAAAGTAATGAAAAAATCCAAAAAAAATTATCAGAAAAATTAAATTCTTTTGAGGAAAAAACAATGCAATTTGTTTCTGTTTTAATATTAGGGAAATTTTTATTAAAAACTGATATTATAAAAAATTTTTTATATTTTTCTATATATGGGATTATTTTGAAAAAATTAAAAAATATACTATCATACAGTAGTAAAATTAATCAATTGACAAATAATTATTCTATTTTATCAAATGCTAAAAATCATTGTCTGTATAGTTTATTTTTAAATGAAATAAAGAAAAAAGTGCAATGTTAATTAATTTTATTTTAAATAATAAAATATTGATATAAAAAATCAATAAATTATGAAATCATTGATATAATATCAAATTAAAGTATAATTATACTAACTGAAAAGAAATTATGAAATTTGTTATATATAGAATGAAAACTATAAAATATTGTTGAAAAACAATAATCTATTTCTTAAATAGAAAGTTTTGTATCTTGGTATTTTTAATACCTTTATTCAAAAAAATAAGACAAAATAAAAATATAAAACAATGATTCTAAGATATAATACAGACGAAATCGACAATACTATTGTCAGAAAATTAAACATAAATGCTAGAACTCCCTATACTGAAATCAGTAAACAAATCAGTAAAGAAATTAAACCATTATCTGTTGGAACAGTTCATGTCCGAGTAAAAAAATTAGAAGATGCAGGAATTATTAAGGGGAGCACCTTAATTATAGGATATGAGTCATTAGGGTTTCATTTAATAGCTTTTGTAGGTATATTATCGGATTCTCGTGAATCTAAATTAGTAAAAGAAGAATTAAAAAAAATTCCAAATATAGTACAACTATATATCACTTCAGGAAAATATAATCTGTTTTGTAGAATTATTGCTAGAGACCCTTCAGATGCAAGAGATGTTATATCTAAAATAGGAGAAATAAAAGGGGTACTCAGGACAGAGTCTACTATTTGTTTAGAAGAAAGTATAAATGATGAAAATAGATTGTTATCCAACATATTACAAAAACATCAAACATCTTATAAAAAAAAAACATGATTATAATAATATAACAATTGAGAATTATTATTATAATTTTCCATCATTTCAATATGAAACTTATTCTTTAAAAAAGAAAAAAAAATTCATCCTTCCCAAAAAATTGCAGAAGCTTCAATTTTTTAGGTAATGGCTAACTTCTTCAAGTTTTATAATAATAAAACTATTGCATATAGAATTCTAGTTTTAATTATTGCAATCTTATTATTGACATTTTTTTTCCCAAAAAAAGAGATTTTTAAATATAAATTTTCAGGGAAAACATGGTCTCACGGAGATTTATTTTCTCCATTTAATTTTTTAATTCTAAAAAATAGTAAAGATATAGATTTAGAAATTAAAGAATTAAAAAAAAATCAAGAAATATTTTGTATTAAAAATGAAAAAATAGTAAAAAATATAAAGAAAAAAATAAAAAAAATTTCATTTATACGAAGAAACAAACGTTACAATAACATTGTAAATAAAACAATTCATACGATATATAAATATGGATATATAGAAAATTATGATAATTTCACAAAAGAAAATAAAACTCACATATTCTTTTTAAAGAAAAACAAAAAGTGGATTCCAATTTTATACAATAAAATTTTTAATCATAGTAAAGTTAATAATATTATTGAAAATAATTTTAGAAATAAAAGTTATCATGTAAGGATTTTAAAAAAAATTCTAAGAAAAATCATTGTACCCAATTTTTTTTATAGCCAATATTACACTGATTTTTTTTTTCAAAAAAAAATCCAATCTATAAAAAAAATTAAATATTCCTTTATAAAAGGAGATAATATTATTAATAATAATGAGATTATCGATAAAAATAAATTTGAAATATTATCCCATTTCAAAAAAGAATATGAGAGTAAAATATGGAATAAAAAAAAATATTATTGTCTTGTTACAGGATATTTTTTCATAATCAGTATGATATTTACTCTATTTATATTATATATTTTTCACTTTGAAAAAAAAACATTTCATAATAACAGAGAAGTTAATTTTTTAATTATAAATATATTATTAGTATCATTAATTACCATTACAATTTTAAGATATCATTCTAAAATATTATATATAATTCCCTTTTGTATACTTCCCATAAGTATACAAGCTTTCTTCAATTTTAATTTGAGTATTTTTATTCATTTAATAACAATTTTATTATTATCCTTAATTACACCAAATAGTTTTGAATTTATTTTTCTTCAAATCACTGCAGGTTTTTTAGTAATGTTAACAAAAAAAAATATTTGCAAAATGGCAAATCTTTTTATTGCTGTATCAAAAATAATCATTACTTATGTTATTACTTTTATTTTACTCACTTTAATTCGCGAAGGGTCTTTAGAAAAAATTTCTTGGTATACTTTGTCTTTATTTTTTTTTAGTGGACTCTTAACTTTATTTGTTCATCCATTAATATTTCTTTTTGAAAAATTACTAAATTTAACTTCAGATATTTCATTATTAGAACTATCTGATCCCAATACTCCTATATTAAGATTGTTATCTCAAAAAGCTCCAGGGACTCTACAACATGTTCTAACAGTGGCAAATCTTGCAGAAGAAGCTGCTGTCGCAATTGGAGCTAATTCTCTATTAGTAAGAATAGGTGCAATTTATCATGATATAGGAAAAATTCAAAATTCTACATTTTTTACTGAAAATCAATATAATATTATTATTAATCCTCATGAAAAATTAAGTCCAAAAGAAAGTGCAAAAATTATTTTAGAACATGTATCAATAGGCGTTGAACTTGCAAGAAAATATCATTTACCTGATCCTGTTACTGATTTTATACGTACTCATCATGGAAATAGTATTGTTTATTTTTTTTATGAAAAACAAAAAAAAATATATCCCAATATAAAAGTGGACAAAAAACAATTTCAATATTCTGGTCCTAAACCATTTTCTAAAGAAACTGCTATTGTAATGATAGCTGATTCTGTAGAAGCAGCCTCAAAAAGCATTAAAAACCCATCTTCTAAAGATTTGGAAAGTTTAGTAGAAAATATAATAAAAAAACAAAAAATAGAAAATCAATTTTCCAATGCAGACATTACTTTAAAAGAAATAGAAAAAATTAAACAAGTCCTAAAAAAAAAATTAATAAATATTTATCACACTAGAATAGAATATCCTAACTATTAATTTTATATAAATAAAGAATGATTTGGTTATTTAATAGATCTATTTTAGATTTGTATTTTTTTGGAGAGTTGCCGGAGTGGTTAACGGAACAGTTTGCTAAACTGTCGGTATGAAAGTACCGCGTGGGTTCGAATCCCACATTCTCCGCAAACGGGGTATAGCGAAGTTTGGTAATCGCGCCTGGTTTGGGACCAGGAGATCGTAGGTTCAAATCCTGCTACCCCGATATTTACTTAACTGATTATGTGGGATCACGTAGCTCAAATGGATAGAGCAACTGCCTTCTAAGCAGTAGGTTACAGGTTCGAATCCTGTCGTGATCATTTTTTTCCTTCTAGGATTTCATCTATCATACCGTATTCTTTAGCCTCTATAGAAGTCATCCAGTAATCTCGATCTGAATCTTTTTCTATCTTTTCAATGGGTAACCCTGAATGTTTTGATATAATCTCATAAAGCTCTTTCTTTAACTTTAAAATCTCACGAACAGTAATTTCAATATCTGAAGCTTGACCTTGTGTCCCTCCTATAGGCTGATGAATCATAATTCTAGAATGTTTTAATGCAGATCTTTTATTTTTTACTCCTGCACAAAGCAATACAGCGGCCATAGATGCGGCCATTCCAGTGCAAATAGTAGCGATATCTGGTTCTACAATTTGCATTGTATCATATATTCCTAATCCAGCATAGACATCTCCTCCTGGAGAATTAATATATATTTGTATATCCTTAGTAGAATCTACAGATTGTAAAAACAATAACTGAGCTTGTACTATATTAGCCACTTGATCTTCTATTGGAGTTCCTAAAAAAATAACCCTATCCATCATTAAACGAGAAAAAACATCCATTTGAGCGACATTTAGTTTTCTTTCTTCAACAATATAAGGAGTCATGAACTTAATATATTCATTAATGGTTAAACTATTAATTCTCTTATGTTTTATGGCATATAGCATAAATTCTTCTGATTTTTTATGATAATCCATTTTTTTTATGTTGAAAATTTTATCAAAGTTACTTTCTTATATGTAACATTTTGCAAAAAAATTTATACATGCATAAAAAAAATGTAGAAATTAGAAACTTTTAATACTTAAAAAGTATTGACTTTGTACAAAAAATTAGCAATACAAACAGTTATCTACTCTATAGGATTCATATTTCCTAGAATCATTAATTATGCTTTTTTAAGATTCTTTACTGTATTTTTTAAACGAGAAGAATTTTCACTTTATACAGATATGTATGCATTAGCTTTTATAGCTATAGCATTTCTTTCTTTTGGATTAGAAAATACCTATTTTAGATTTTTATATAAAAAAAATTGTGATAAAGAAATTGTTTTTTCAACGGGAGTTATAACACAATTGTTGATTAGTTCTTTTTTTTTGATAATCTCTATACATTTAATAAAATATTTATCTTCCATGGCTGGATATCATAATCACCCAGAATATTTTTTCATGTTTTTTTTAATTATATTTTTCGATACAATTTGTATTCTTCCTATGGCTTGGCTTCGTGCAAATGACAAACCTTTACAGTATTCTGCAATAAATATTATAAATATTCTGATACAATCATTTCTAATAATATATTTATTTTTTTGTTATGATAATGTTTATGATAAACAAAATTGCTTTTTTTTTGTTTTTAAATGGATTAATTCTTTTACAGATAAAATAGGTTATATATTTTTTGCAAATATGATCTCTTCTTTAGGTAATTTATTTTTAATACTTCCTATTCTTTTAAAGAAAGTAACTATAAAAAAATTTAATAAAATTCTTGCTATGAATATGTTAAATTATGGTGTTCCTATTATGCTAGGAACTATAGCTTTTTCCATTAATGAGAATTTGGATAAAATTTTGATTAAAAGATGGATTTCAGATGAAATTAATGGATCTTATTCTGCTTGTTATAAAATAGCGTCTTTCATGAGTCTATATATTAGAATATTTAGATTAGGAATTGAACCTTTTTTTTTTAAAAAATCTAAGGATTCCGATGCTACATATTTTTATGAAGAAATCACTTATATATTTATTTTATTTGGATTAATTTTTTATGTATTAGTATGTGGAAATGTTAACATATTTATGAAATTTTTAATTGATAAAAAATACCATATTGCTATACCTATTATTCCTATAATAATGATGGGAAATCTTTTTTTGGGTGTTTACACTAATTTATCCATATTTTATAAAATTATAGATAAACCTATTATTGGAACTTATATCTCCTTAATCGGGGTATTCATCACTTTTTTATTTAATAGTATTTTTATTTTAATCTCTGATAATAGTTTTATGATTCCTGCTTGGGGAACTTTGACGTCTTATGGAGCTATGCTAATAGTTTTATATATTTGGGGGAAAAAACAATTTTTTCAATTTTGTGATAAAAAAATCAGAAATATTATCATACATTTTTTATTTGCACTTTTTATCGTTTTTATGATCAAAAAAAAAATGGAATTAAGCTTAATTTTACAATTTTTATATTTAATAATTATTTTTTTTTTAGAAAAAAAAAGATTGATTCATTTAATCAAATAAAAGTAAATTTTGCGAGTCTATCAATTAACTTTAATCGCTAATATCAAAAGATCTATTTCCATTAATTTTTTGGAAAGAAAATTGATTTCGACAGGTGTTTTTATTAAAATTTCGAAAAAACCTAAATGCTCTTTTCTTTTGATAAAAAAATTTATAGAATCTATTTGTATAGTTCATCTAACTGAAAATAAAAAATATACTTTTTATAAAGAGATTCAAATAATTGTGATTAACGTTTTTTTTAAAAAAATAATGATTGAACCTAATGACAGATTAGTGATCTTAGATCTTGTTAAAGATGTTGAAATAAAATGGAAAAAATGTTCTATTTTAAATTTAAGTATGAGAGGAAGTAATAGTTTTGGAAGCACTGGAATATAAAAAAAAATGATATGAAAATTATAATACCTATGGCGGGAAAAGGATCACGTCTTCTTCCTCATACATTAAATACCCCTAAACCACTGATATCTATTGCAGGAAAAACAATTTTGAGAAGGTTAGTGGAAAGTTTATCCAAACTTATTAAAGTTTTTTCCATTCAAGAAATTGTTTTTATTATAGGAAACTTTGGAAATACAATCGAAAAAAAATTAATAAAACTATCTCATGATATGAGTGTTAATCCTGTTATATATTATCAAATCATTCCTCTTGGAACTGCAGATGCATTGTTAAAAGCTAAAAACTCTTTAACAGGAGAACCAATTATTGTTGCTTTTTCTGATTCATTATTCTATCATAATTCTTTTGATCAAGAAATTACTCATCAAGCAGACAACATTATATGGACAAAAAAAGTTAAAAACCCTCATTTATTTGGCATTGTAAAATGTGATTCTTCTGGTATTATTACTCATTTTATAGAAAAACCAAATAATTATGTATCAAATATTGCAATTGTAGGACTTTATTATTTTAAAAATAGTTTTCTTTTAAAAAAAGAATTACAATCTATGTTAGATGATAATATCAAAAATAAAAAAGAATACCAGTTAACATGTGTTTTAGAAAATATGAGAAAAAAAGGAGAAAAATTTACTAGTAAACAAGTTAAAGAATGGATGGATTTTGGAAATAAAAAAAGAACTATTTATTCAAATTCAAAAATTTTATCCAGAGAATCCAAAAATTCGGAATTAATTCATAAAAAAGTTTTTATTAAAAATAGTTTAATTATAAAACCATGTTCAATAGAAGAAAATACAAATATTGAAAACAGTATTATAGGTCCTTACGTTTCAATTGGAAAATACACAAAAATAAAAAATAGCAATATCAAAAAATCTATAATTCAAGATTATACAACAGTTCAACACGCAAATTTAAATTATTCAATAATAGGAAGTCACTCTATATATATAGGAGAAAAATCGAAAAAGGTAAATTTAAGTGATTATTCTGTTTTCAAGTAAATCAAAAATTCATTATTTTTATTTTTTTTATATTTGATCAAAAATTCCATGTACATAGATTTCATTTTTATTTTTTCTATACTACTTGGGACTTTTGGGACCACAGAAATTGTGGTTATTGTCATTCTTGCACTTTTATTATTTGGAGGTAAAAAAATTCCAGAATTAATGAAAGGATTGGGAACGGGGTTGAAAGAATTCAAAAAAGCTTCTGAAACTGAAGAAGAAGATTCAAAACCTGAGAAATAAAAAATTTTTCTTTCATTTTATGTTTGTTTATTAGTACTTTTTTTTCTAAAATTTTAGAAATAAATCAAACTAATAAATAATGGGAACGACAACGATAAAAAATATTATGTTTTCTTTGTTCATATTAAAAAGTATGGTAATACAATCTGTATCAAAACCATTCTTAGAACAAAGAAATGTAATCAACTTTCATAAAAATGTTTATAATCCAAAATTAAATTTGAATAACATATATATAGAAAAATTATGGAAAAAAATGTTAGAAGGAAAGAAAAAATTTTTATCTGGAAAAAAGTTATCTCATAATAATAAAAAAAATATTGTTTTTATCAATATAACCCCCGAAGAATTAAGACTAAGACTAAATTTTCTGAATCAGAAATCTCAAATTAAAATACTAAAATACAATAGCATTGTACATGCTTCTGTTGAGAGTTATCTTCGTATGAGTAAATATATAGGAAAAATCATTTCATTATCAGATTTCTATTTTCCTATGTTTGAAGAAAAACTTGAAAATTATCGTCTTCCAAAAGAAATAAAATATTTAGCCATTATAGAGTCAAATTTAAATCCACTTGCTACTTCCAAGGCGGGAGCGAAAGGTATTTGGCAATTCATGCCTGAAACTGGAAAAATATATAATCTTAATATTAATAATATTTATGATGAAAGAAATGATCCGATTAAATCCACAGAAGCAGCTTGCCGATATTTTAGATTTCTATATAAAAAAATAGGAAATTGGGAATTGGTTTTAGCGGCTTACAATGCAGGGCCAGGAACTGTAGATAAAATATTGCAACGTAATAAAAATATGAAAGATTTTTGGAAATTATGGGAATTTTTTCCAAAAGAAACTCAGAATTATATTCCAAGATTTATTGCTATAAATTATGTAATGAATTATTATAAAGAACATAATATTTCTACACCCCATTTTTATCCTTACAAGTATAAATATAAAGAAACTGTATTAATTTCTATGAAAGAAAAAATTTCAGTGAAATTTTTTGCTGATAATCTTAATATACCTTATCAAGATTTAAGGATTCTTAATCCGCAATATCTTGTCGATCTTATTCCTATTGGTTATAAATTAAGACTACCAAAAAATAAGATTTTACTTTTTAAAAGTAAAGAAGGATTTTTTTCAAAAAAAAAACAAAATAGTTAACTATTAGACCTAAATAATGGAAACATATTATGTATTATGAGTAAAATTAATTTTTTGAATAAAAGTTTATTTTCAAAATTATGAACGAAAAAATTGAAAAAAAAAGAAAATCCTTACAACTCGTTTTGGAAAAAATGGATAAAATATATGGAAAAGGAACTGTGATGCAAATGGGAGATTCTCATTTAGAAAATTTAGAAATTATTTCTTCTGGATCTTTAAGTTTAGATATTGCTTTAGGTATAAAAGGGTATCCAAAAGGTCGTATTATTGAAATATTTGGACCGGAATCTTCCGGAAAAACTACTTTAGCTTTACATGCTATAACTCAATCTCAAAAATTAGGAGGTTTTGCTAGTTTCATAGATGCAGAACATGCTTTTGATCGTGTTTATGCTCAAAAAATAGGAGTAAATATAAAAGAATTAATAATATCTCAACCAGATAATGGAGAACAAGCACTTGAAATTGTGGATAATTTAATTAGATCTAGTGTTATTGATCTAATCGTTGTAGATTCTGTAGCGGCTTTAACCCCTAAAAGTGAAATAGAAGGAGAAATGGGAGACTCTAAAATAGGATTACAAGCAAGATTAATGTCTCAAGCTTTGAGAAAGCTAACTTCTAGTATAGGAAAATCTAAAAGCATACTGATATTTATTAATCAATTAAGAGAAAAAATAGGAATTTACGGAAACCCAGAAGTAACAACAGGAGGGAATGCTTTAAAATTTTATTCCTCAATACGATTAGACATACGTAGAGGAAATCAAATCAAAAACGGAGAAAAAATACTAGGAAACAGGACAAGAGTAAAAGTAGTGAAAAATAAGTTATCTCCTCCTTTTAGAAGTGCTGAATTTGACATTATATACGGAGAAGGAATTTCAAAAATAGGAGAAATTTTGGATATAGGTGTCGATTTAGGGATTATTAAAAAAAATGCATCTTGGTTTAGCTATAGAGATATTAAATTAGGTCAGGGAAGAGATTCTGTAAGAGAATTTTTAAAAGGAAGAGAAAATATCATAACTGAAATACAAAAAAATATATATAAAAATATATGAAAATTACTTTTTTGGGAACTGGAACTTCTCAGGGTATTCCTGTAATTGGATCTAAACATCCGGTATGTTTATCTAAAAATTCAAAAGATAAAAGACTTAGAAGTTCTATTCTAATTGAAAAAAATAAAACAAATTTTTTGATAGATTGTGGACCAGATTTTCGTTATCAAATGCTAAGAAGTAATTATAAAAAATTGAATGCTATTTTTATCACACATGAACATCAAGATCATATAGGAGGATTAGACGATATAAGACCAATGAATTATAATATGAATAAACCTATTCCTATTTATGGTTTACGTAGAGTTATAGAAAATTTAAAAAAAAGATTTTTTTATATATTTTCGGAAAATAAAAAATCAAATGTTTCAAAAGTTTCTGTCCATGAATTAGATAATTATACGAAATTTTTTTTCGTAGAAAATTACAAAATTTTTCCTTTGTCTATATGGCATGGACATCTTCCTATTTTAGGCTTTCGTATAGAAAATTTTGCGTATATCACAGATGCTAGCAGCGTTCCTATTCAAACAATACAAGAATTAAAAGGAATCAATATTTTGGTGTTAAATATACTAAGACAAATAGAAAAAAATACTTTTCCTTTTATGCTTTCTGAAACTTTGAATATCATTCAAAAAATTCGTCCTCTAAAAACTTATTTGACACATATTAGTCATACATTTGGATTTCACGAAGAAATTGAAAAAAAATTGCCTAAAAATGTATATCTAGCTTATGATAGATTAATTATATGTGAATAAATAAAAATTACAATTTTTCATGTAAGAATACAACACAAATAAGTAAATGCAAAGATTAAAAAATATCCTTTTTTCCACAAGAATCACCTCTTTCTTATTTTTATTGTTAGCATCATCTATGGCAATAGCTACTTTTATAGAAAAAAAATATTCTACAGATGTAGCAAAAATATTTATTTATGAATCCACCTGGTTTGAAGTTGTCATGCTATTGACCATAGTCAATCTAATAGGAAATATATGGAAATATAAATTATGGAATTATAATAAGTTCCCTTTGTTCATCTTTCATTTTTCATTTATATTCATTTTTATTGGTGGAATTTTCTCTAGGTATTCCAGTTTTGAAGGAACAATGTCTATAAGAGAGGGAGAAATAAATGGAAAGATTCTTTCTAGAAAAAATTACGTAAAATTAAAAATCACTCAAGGTTCTTCCACTAAATTTTATCATGATCCTTATATTTTTTCTTCTTGTCACAATAGATATAAAGGAAAATTTTTTTTTCAAGAAAATCCTTTGAAAATAAAAGTTATAGATTATGTCCCATGTGCAAAAATTATTTTATCAAAAGAAAAACATGAAGAAAAAGTTATAAAAATAATTTCCACAAATCAAAGAGAAAGAACAGAGCATTTTGTAAAAAATGGAAATATTATCAATGTAAATGGTATCTTATTTTCTTTTAATAAAAAAATCCCTTTTGGGATTATAATTTTTGAAAAAAATAATAAACTTTATATAAAATCATCTTTTTCTGGTAAAAGCATTAACATGGTAAATCAGAAAATAAATTTTTTATTAAAAAATCATGATATATTACTGAACAAAAGATGTTTATATCAAGTTAAAATTGATAAAAATAATGAAGTCATGCAATGGGTTATACCTGATGGAGTAGTAAAAGGAAAGTTAAAATATGTACAATCATGTAATGGGGAGGAAGAGAATAATAAGTTTAGCGCTATTACGGCAATAATATTTTTCCAAAATCAATCCAAATTAGTAACATTTTTAGGTGGAAAAAATGCATTAAATATGAGTGATCCTTTATTTTTTAAGGATTATAAAATATCTATTGGATATGGATCTATTTTTCGTCATCTTCCTTTTTTTTTAAAATTAAGAAAATTTAAAGTAGAAAATTATCCAGGTTCTGAATTTCCATCTACTTTTATGAGTTATGTAACATTAATAGATCAATATAAGAAAAAAAACTATTTGATTTATATGAATAATGTTTTGAACTATAAAGGATTTCGATTCTTTCAATCTGGATATGATCCAGATGGAAAAGGGACTCATTTTTCTGTTAATAATGATTATTTAGGTACATACTTTTCCTATATAGGTTATATTTTTATGACTATAGGAATGTTTATTACTTTATTTTGGAAAGGAACTCGATTTAGTTATCTTAAAAAAAAACTAAAATACTTGTCATATAGAAATTGTTTAATATTGTTTTTTATTTTTTCAGGCGCAAGTGTACATAATTTTGTGTTTTCTCAAATACACGAATTCAAAAAAATTCCCTTAGAAAGCGTTTTCGATGCTATTCATATTCCTAAAAAACATAGTGACAATTTTGGACGTTTATTAGTACAAGATAATAAAGGAAGAATTAAACCTATTAATACAATTGCTATTGAATTACTTAGAAAAATACATAAAAAAGATTCTATAGTAAGTTTAGATGCTAACCAATGGTTTATATCTATCCATCAAGATAATATATTTTGGACAAAAATTCCTTTTATTAAAGTTGATAAGAAAGGAGGAGATAAATTTTTAGACAAAATAAAAGCAAATCAACAATATTATGTTTCTCTTATGGATTTATATTTTATAGATTCAAGAACTTCAAAACTTAAGTTTGTTCTACAAGAAGATTATGAACGATCCTTCTCTAAAGACCCTATTCAAAGAAATGAATATGATAAAGCGATACTGAATCTTATCGAACGTGTAGGAATAATACATGAAATTTTTCAAGGAAAGTATATTCGTATTTTTCCTATACCTCATGATATCAATCATACTTGGTCCAGTTGGATTTCAGATTCAAATAAGTTAAACCCTTTAGGGTTATCTATGTTTAATAATTATCTTAAATCTTTATCATTTTCTCAAAATGAAAAAAATTGGAATATTTCTGATAATGAAGTTCAAAAAATACGACTGTATCAACGTAAGTATGGAAAATCAATTTTACCATCGGCAAGTAAAATATCTGCAGAAATTATTTATAATAAATTAAATATATTTTATGTATTATCTTTTCTTTATGCTTTCTTTGGAGTAATTATTATGATAAATTCTTTTTCTATAATTTTTTTAGAAAAAAAATACATGTATTTTTTTTCTAAAATATTTGTTTTCATTTTATTTGTTCTATTTATTTTTAATTTTTTTGGTTTAATTTCTAGATGGTATATTTCTGGACATGCTCCATGGACTAATGGATATGAATCTGCTATTTTCATTAGTTGGTGTTTAATCGGAATAGGTTTATTATTCTATAAAAATCAATTTGTTTCAGGAATTACAACTTTAGTCTCTTCCATTTTACTAATGATAGCACATGGAAATGCTATGGATCCAGAAATAACCAATTTGGTGCCAGTTTTAAAGTCTCATTGGTTAATTATACATGTAGCTACAATTACATCAAGTTATGGTTTCTTTTTAACAGGAGCATTTTTGGGATTTATAGTATTACTTTTTTTTATATTAAAGGTGTGTTTTCGTAATTATAGCGAAATGATTCATGTTCATATTGAAAAATTGACTATTATTAATGAAATATGTTTGACAATAGGACTTTTTTTATTAACCATAGGAACTTTTTTAGGTTCTGTTTGGGCAAATAATAGTTGGGGACGTTATTGGAGTTGGGACCCTAAGGAAACTTGGGCATTAATTAGCATAATGATTTATGCTTTTGTATTGCATCTTCGCTTAGTTCCATATTTAAGAAATATATTTATTTTTAATTTATCCAGTATATTATCAATAAGTTCTATTTTAATGACTTATTTTGGAGTAAATTATTATTTATCAGGGTTGCATTCTTATGCAAAAGGAAATCCTACTTCTGTTCCTTGGTGTATATATTATAGTTTGTTGATTTTGTTAATTATCACTATTTTATCTTATTATTCATTTAGATTTTACAAAAAAATTAATATAAATAAACAGTGAATTTTCATTCGTATTTTTTTAAAAAATATTTAAGGGAAAAAAAAAGCTCTTTGTTCAGAGATGCATTTGGAAATTTTCATTTTATAAAACGTTTTTTAATTTTTACTTTTGGTTGTATTTCTTATAATCGTTATAATGGATTCAATCAGTTGCATTTGGAAGGGACTGAATATATAAAAGATTTACCTGATAAAAAAGTTCTTTTTGTATCCAATCATCAAACTTATTTTGCAGATGTTTTTGCTATGTTTCATGTATTTTGTAGCGTGAAAAATGGTTTTGTTAATAGTATTAGAAATCCTATTTATCTTTTAAATCCTAAAGTTAATTTATATTATGTGGCGGCTAAAGAAACTATGAATCGAGGTTTTTTAACGAAACTATTTACTTATTCAGGAGGGATTACTGTAAAAAGAACTTGGATAGAAAGAAAAAAACAAACTAATCGTTCCTTAGATATGTTATCTGAAATTACTCGTATGGGAATTGCTCTTAATGATGGTTGGTTAATTACATTTCCACAAGGAACTACTCAAGCTTTTGCTCCTGGCCGAAGAGGAATAGTACACGTGATAAGAAAGTACAGTCCTATTGTTGTTCCCATTGTAATAGATGGATTTAAAAAAGCTTATGATAAAAAAGGAATTCGCATTAAAAAAAAAGGAGTTTTACAAAAAATGAAATTTAAAGAACCTATTCAATTAGATCTTGAAAAAGATACAACAGATTCTATCATGGAAAAAATTATGGATGCTATCGAACAATCTCCTAAATATAAATATAGAGGAGAATTTATAAATACAACATAATACATAAATGTTTTTTAAATAAAATAGTAATGAAATATAAGTTGATAAAGGATACTTTTCTCAGTTTTTTTCAAAAAAAAAGACATAAAATCATTCCTTCTTTTCCTATTTATTCAAGAAATGATCCCACACTTTTTTTTGTTAATGCAGGAATGAACCCTTTTAAAGACTATTTTTTAGGACATGTAATCCCTAAATACACGAGAATAGCAAATATTCAAAAATGTCTTAGAATAACTGGAAAACACAATGATTTAGAAAACGTAGGATATGACAATTATCATCATACTATGTTCGAAATGTTAGGAAATTGGTCTTTCGGAGATTATTCAAGAAAAGAAGCTATAGAATGGGCTTGGGAATTATTAATTAAAGTATATAATATTCCTAATCAAAATATTTATGTATCTGTTTTTGTTGGAGATAAAAAAGATGAATTATCCATGGATAAGGAAACTTTTAGATATTGGAAAACTTTAATTAACGAAAATAATATTCTCTTTTTTGGAAAAAAGGAAAATTTTTGGGAAATGGGATTAACAGGGCCTTGTGGGCCTTGTTCAGAGATTCATATAGATTTACGAAACGAAAAAGAAAAAAAAATATTACCTGGAAAATACCTTATAAATAAAAAACATCCTGAAGTAATAGAAATTTGGAATCTTGTTTTTATAGAATATATACGTAAATCAGATAGAACATTGGAAAAACTTTTAACAAAGCATGTAGATACAGGTATGGGATTAGAAAGATTATGTATGGTTTTGCAAGGAAAAATTTCTAGTTATGAAACTGATATTTTTTATCCTATTATTCAAGATATAAAAGATTATTTAGGAAATATTTATAATTCAGAAAATTTTCATCAAAAAGTATCTATAAGGATTATAGTAGATCATTTAAGAGCTATTGTTTTTTCTATTTTAGATGGCCAATTACCATCCAATAGTGGAGCAGGTTATGTGATAAGAAGAATACTCAGAAGAGCCATTATTTATGCCACTCGTTTTCTATATAAAAAGGAACCTTTTATTTATAAATTTGTAGATTCTTTAGTGATGGGAGGTATGAAAGACTTTTTTCCAGAATTAGAAAATAAAAAAAAACACATAGAAGATATTATTAAAGAAGAAGAACTCTCTTTTTTCAATGTTATTGAAAAAGGAAGTAAAAAAATTCAACATATAATTACAAGATATAAAGAAAAAAAAGAAAAAATTATTGATGGAGAAAAAATTTTTCAATTATATGATACTTATGGTTTTCCCATGAAATTATCTAAAATATTGGTTGAAAAAAATAATTTGTCCATTAATGAAAAATCATTTAGGAAAAAATTGTTAGAACAAAAAGAAAGATCTAAAAAAGAAAACAATTCAATCATAAAAAAAGACTGGATAAAAGTACATAATAACTTTCATAAAAGTTCAAATTTTGTAGGATATGATTTAACAGAATGTAATGTTATTATATTAAAATATAGAAAAATAGAAAATAAATTAAGTAAAATACATTATTATGAATTAGTTTTTTATAAAACTCCTTTTTATCCTGAAGGTGGAGGACAACTAGGAGATACAGGAATTTTAAAAAACAAAGTTGAAAAAATTGACGTTTTTGATACTAAAAGAGAAAATTCGATTATTATACATTGTGTTCAAAAATTACCTTTAGATGTTTTTTCTTCTTTTAAGGCTATAGTCAATCAAAATAGAAGAATAGAAATAGAAAAAAATCATACTTCTACTCATTTATTACATTTCGCTTTGAAACAAATTCTAGGAGATCATATTCAGCAAAAAGGTTCTTATGTAGGAAACGATTATCTAAGATTTGATTTTTCTCATTATAAAAAAATAACTATTCAAGAGTTGCATCAGATAGAAAATTTAGTTCAAGAATTAATTTTTTCTGATCTTTTATTAAAAGAAAAAACGTTTAATTCTTTACAAGAAGCTAAAAAAAATGCTTCTTTTAGTGAAATATTTGAAAATAAATATCAACAAGAAGTTCGAGTTGTTACCTTTGGAGGGTCTTCTGAGTTATGCATTGGAACACATGTTAAACGTACTGGATTAATTCAAGTTTTCGATATATTATCAGAATCTTCTGTTTCGCATGGAATACGTAGAATTAAGGCTCTAACTTCGAAAAGAGCAATTCAACATTTGAAATCTATTCGTAATGAGTATTTATCTTTAAAAAAAATGATGAAATGTACAGAGTCTCCTATAAAAAGTTTTTCAACTTTGCAGAATTCTAATGAAAAATTAAAACAAGAAATATCAAATATTAATTTACAGAAAATCAGAATATTAAAACAAGAATATTTTTCTAAAATAATACATCTATCTTCTATAAATATAAAATACATATGTGACATTGATGCTTATCAAGAAAAAGAAATAGATATTATGAGAAAAATTGTCTTAGATTTAAAACGTGAAATTCATAATTTATTTATGATTATAGGATTTGTGAAAAATGAAAAAGTAATTATTTTTATATCTATTTCTGATTTTGTTATTAAAAATCATGATCTTCATGCTCATAAAATAATATGTGAAATGGCCCCTAATATACACGGGAAATATTGGGGGAACTCTTCTTTTTCTACAGCTATGGGGACTAATAAGAATGGATTGAATTTAGTTTTAAAAGATGCAATAGCATATCAAAATCATTTACAAATAAAAAAAAATAATAAACTTTGATAGATATTTAAAATGTTTAAATTTGAAGTAAAAAACAGTATATGAATGATAGATATTCTTTTCTAAATGCCATTCATTTTAAAAATATAGAATTTTTATATAATAAATATAAAGAAAATCCTAATTCAATAGAATCAAGTTGGAGTGCATTTTTTAATGGATTTGATTTTGGAAAAGAAAACTATAAAAATATCATAAAGTCAGATAATGATATTATCCAAAAAGAATTTTTCGTATATAATTTGATTCATGCTTATAGAAAAAGAGGACATTTTTTCACGAAAACAAATCCCATACGTAAGAGAAGAAAACATATTCCTTTTTTAGATTTGAAAAATTTTGGATTATCGGAAAAAGAATTAGATACATATTTTGAAGTTGGAAAATTAATAGGTGCAGGAAAAACATCATTAAGAAATATAATTAATCAACTAAAAAAAATATATTGTGGATCTATAGGAATAGAATATATGTATATTTCGGATCCTGAAAAAATTCAATGGATTGAAAAATGGTTCCACAAAGAAAAATTGCAATTTTCTTCTGAAGAAAAAAAATTTTTTTTGAAAAAATTAAATCAAGCAGTGACATTTGAAAATTTTATTCATACCAAATTCGTAGGTCAAAAAAGATTTTCTATAGAAGGAAATGAGTCCACGTTACCTGCATTGGAAGAAATGATAGAATATACATCCGATAGATATCTTACTGAAGATTTTATAATTGGAATGTCACATAGAGGTCGTTTAAATATACTTTCTAATTTTTTTCACAAAAATTATTCTCAAGTATTTAGTGAGTTTCAAGGAAAAGAATATAAAGAAAAAACTTTTTCTGGTGATGTTAAGTATCATTTAGGATTTTCAAAAATAAAAAAGACTCGTAAAGGTCGATATATAAAAATGAACTTGGTTCCTAATCCTTCTCATTTAGAATCTGTAGATGCTATTGTAGAAGGAATTACACGTGCTAAAATAGATATTCTATATAATCAAAATAGTAATTCGGAAAAAATTCTTCCTATTTTAATTCATGGAGATGCTGCATTGTCCGGTCAAGGGATTGTATATGAAGTTCTGCAATTATCTCAATTAAAAGGATATCAAACGGGGGGAACTATTCATATTGTAATTAATAATCAAATAGGGTTTACTACTAATTATACTGAAGGTCGCTCTAGTATATACTGTACTGATATAGCCAAAACTCTTATGTTACCAGTATTACATGTTAACGCAGATGATGTGGAATCTGTTATTCGAGCTATTTATTTTGCTATAGACTTTAGAATGCGTTATCATGAAGACATTTTTATAGATTTATTGGGATATAGAAAATATGGACATAATGAAGGAGACGAACCTCGATTCACTCAACCTTCTTTATATAAAGAAATTTACAAACATCCTAACTCTTACAATTTATACAAAAAAAAATTGGAAAAAGAAAAAATTATTGATAATAATGATATAAAAAATATGGAAAAAGAATATGAAAATATTCTTAACGTAAAATATCACGAAGCAAATAATATTAAATGGAACGTATTGAATTCATTTTTAGAAGAAGAGTGGAAAAATTTTCCTATAGTATCTGATAATGAAACAATTTTTAAAAAAGTAGATACACGATTTTCTGCCGAAAAAATAATAAAAATATCTAATCAAATTTTTTCTCTTCCAAAAGAGAAAAAATTCTTTAAAAAAACGAAATTTATTTTTCAACAAAGATTAGAAATGATTAGAAAAGAATTAGTGGATTGGAGTATGGCTGAATTGTTAGCTTATGGAACTCTTTTGTATGAAGGAATTCATATTCGTTTATCAGGAGAAGATGTAGCAAGAGGGACTTTTTCTCAACGTCATGCTGTTGTTAAAACAGAAGAAGAGGAAGAAATTATTCTTCTTAATCAAATATGTACAAAACAAGGAAAAATACAAATTTTTAATTCTCCTCTTTCAGAATATGGAGTTTTGGGGTTTGATTATGGATATGCTATGTATTCTCCTCATGTTTTAACTTTGTGGGAGGCTCAGTTTGGAGATTTTGTAAATGGGGGACAAATCATAATAGATCAATATATTTCTTCCGGAGAAAATAAATGGAAAATTAGAAATGGAATTGTATTATTGTTGCCTCATGGATATGAGGGCCAAGGTCCAGAACATTCTTCTGCTCGTATTGAACGTTATTTACAACTTTGTGCTAATAATAATTTATTTGTAGTTAATTGTACTACTCCTGCTAATTTTTATCATCTTATAAGAAGACAAATGAAATTAAAATATCGAAAACCTCTTATAATCTTTACTCCTAAAAGTTTGCTTAGAAATACGAAGTGTTTATCTACAATAGAAGATCTTGCTACAGGAATATTTCAGGAAATATTGGATGATCCTTATGTGAAAGACGTAAAAAAAATTACAAAATTAATTTTTTGTTCTGGTAAAGTCTATTATGAATTACTAAATAAGAAAGAATACATTCAAGATGAAAAAACTGCATTAATTCGTATAGAACAAATTTATCCATTAAAAATGGAAACAATCAAGAAGCTTCTAGACAAATATGAAAATAAAAAAGAAATTTTTTGGGTACAAGAAGAACCAGAAAATATGGGATTATGGAGTTTTATTTTAAGAAAATTAGGAAATTTTATCCCATTCAATTTAATAGCTCCATCTGAAAGTTCTAGCCCGTCTACAGGATCTTATCCTGACTTCTTAAGAATTCAAAATAAAATATTAAAAAAAGCTTTTCTTTAATTAAAATTTAAATTATAATAAAATTTATTTAAAATTTAAATTATGATAATACAGGTAAAAGTTCCTTCTCCAGGAGAATCAATTACAGAGGTAGAAGTATCCACATGGTTCGTAAAAAATGGAGATTATGTTAATAAAGGTCAAACAATAGCAGAAATAGATTCAGATAAAGCAACTTTAGAAATTACTGCAGAATCTGATGGAATAATAAACATAATGGTAAAAAAAGGAGAAAGAGTACGAGTTGGAGATATTTTATGTATTATTGATCCCTCTAAAAAAGAGACGAAAAAACATAAAGAAAAAATTGTTTATGTTCACGAAAAAAAAGATAATTTTGAAAAAATATCTCCTTTAAACCTTAAAATACCTTCTCCAGCTTCAAAAAAAATTTTGAAAGAAAAAAATATTTCTATAGAATCTATTCAAGGGACTGGAAAACACGGTAGAATTACGAAAAAAGATTGTATTTCTCATTTAGAGAATGAAAAAAATGAAACTTATTTTTTTTCTACTACTAGTATGGATAAACCGATTTATAGATCAAAAACAAGCACACCTCTTTCTTCTCTAAGAAGGAAACTTTCTGAAAGATTGGTTTATGCAAAAAATCAAATTGCTTCTCTTACCACATTTAATGAAGTAGATATGCTAGAAATTTTTCTTATTAGAAGAAAATATAAAGATCTCTTTAAGGAAAAACATGGAGTGAATTTGGGTTTTATGTCTTTTTTCACTATGTCTTGTGTCAGGGCTTTGAAACTTTATCCAGATATAAATGCGATGATTAGTGGAGAACAAAAAATTAATTTTGAATATTATGATATTAGTATTGCTATATCTGGACCTAAAGGATTAATGGTTCCAGTAATTAGAAATGCAGAACATTTATCATTTCGTGGAATAGAACAAGAAATATATAAATTGTCAACACGAGTTCATAGTGGAACAATATCTATTGATGAGATGACAGGAGGTACTTTTACTATTACTAATGGAGGTATTTTTGGATCTATGTTGTCCACTCCGATTATAAATCCACCACAAAGCGCTATATTAGGAATGCATAAAATTATAGAAAGAGCTGTAGTGGTTGATGGGGCCGTGGAAATACGTCCTATGATGTATTTAGCTTTATCTTATGATCATAGAATCATTGATGGAAGAGAATCTGTAGGATTTCTAGTATCTGTAAAAGAAACCATAGAAAATCCTATAAAATTCTTGATGGGAGGAAATGAAGAAAATATTTATAAAATATTAGAATTGTAATATAAAGACATAAGGTTTGTTCAAGGTTTAAAATAAAATATGAAAAAAATTTTTTTTATTCTTCTTTCTTTTTCTTTTATTTTTTTATTAAAAGGAGTAGAAAAACAAGAATCTAATAATAAAATAAAAATCATAATAAAAAAAAAAGAAGATAAATCATATCTTACAAAACCAAAACCTGTTAACATAATTTTTATGTTACCTTTATTTTTTAGTTCTACTAAACTAAATCAAGAAAGTAAAGAATTAAGTGATCATGCTTTGTCCTTTTATCTTGGGGCGAAAACAGCTATTGATTTTCTTATTAAAAATAAAAAACAACAAAAAATAAATATTAAAATTTTTGATACTAAAAATGAAAAAAAAAGAATAGCTAACTTTATAGAGTCATATGACTTATCAAAAATACATGTTATTATAGGTCCTTTTTTTCGTTCTTCTTTAGAAGAAATTGCTAAAAATAATAAGAAAATACCTATTATTTCTCCTTTTATTTCTTCTGACTATTTAAATTTTTATCCTAATATTGTTCAAGCTGAAGCAAAAAATATTTATCTAATAGAACCTATTTTAGAGGAAATTAAAATTATTCACCAAAAAGAAAAAATAAAAACTTTATATCTGTTAGGAGAAGATCCAGGAAAAAAAATAATAAATTTCATAAAGAAAAAATTGTTACAATGTAATCCTCATTTTCAAGTTTTTTATTTGAAAAACAATTTTTTTAATGTTGTAAACGATATGCCTTTTTTTGCAGTTTTTTTAGGAGGGAATCCTTTTTTAGGAAAAAAATTTATTGAATTTATCAAAGGATTTTCTAAAAAAAAAATTATCCCTTTTGGGATAGGTTACAATAGTGTTTATTATGAAAATATTTCCTTCTTAAAAGAATATAAATTTTTATTTACAACTAAGTATCATTTTAACAAAAATGATGAGACTAAAAGGAAAATGTTTTTTTTTATGAGAAAAAAACTTGGATATCATTTAAACAAATACCAATTATTGGGATTTGATTTATCTTATGATATATTGTGTCGATTGATTGAAAATAACAATTTATTTAAAATCATAGATAAAAAACCTTTTTCAGGATTGGTTAGCAAATATAAATATGAAAAAATATCTGATAAAGGAGGATATATCAACAGAGGATTATGGATTATTCGTTTACATTAAATTTATTTTCTCCCATAAGGATCAGGTCTATTTATATTTCCTATTCTTTTCATTTGTATTTTTATGATTTGAATTTGATCATGTAATAAACCGGAGATATCCATTTTTTTTGCTTCTAACAGCAAAAATTCAGCTCTTTTTTTATTTCCTTTTGATAGGGCCGCTATTGCCAAGTTTAGTTTAGCAATAGCTATATTTTGTTTAAATTTTAGTCCTGAATCTAAAGCCTTTTGCATATAATGTTCTGATTGAAAAATATTTTTTTCTGAATACAAAATTCCATTCAAAAAATAATAATAAGCCATTTGATTTTTAGTTAACTGTAATTTAGGACTCTTAACGTATTCTAAATATTTTTTTAATCCTTTCGTGTCTTTTTTCCGTATTTTAAGAAAGGCTAATAATAAAAATTCATTCCTAAAGATCAAAAAAACAGGGACCAAACTTAGTAAAAGTAGAATATATCCATATATATAATTCTTGTGAAAGAATGAAAAAATAGAGGTCAATAAAAGAAATAGAAATAATCCTATTTTTGAATATTTACTCATGATTAAAATTTTTATTCTTAACATCAGAATAAATATGTTTTTCTTTAATCCAATGGATAAGATCTTGATAATTTATATTATTTAAAGTATGTCCAGAGTCATATTCTTTATAAAATAAAGAAAATATTTTCTTTTGTTTTAAAAATTTTAATCCTTTTTTTACCCAATTCACAGGTATTATGGGATCATATTTACCATGAGATATAAAAAATTCTAAATCAGTATAATAATTTATTTTTTTTGGCAAAATACTATTTTCTAAATATCCACTTAAAGCGATTACTTTTTTTATTTTATCAGAATTTTTTAGTGCGATAGCGTAGCTTAAAATAGCACCTTGACTAAACCCACATATCCATATTGGATTTTGTTTCAATTGATACTCTTTTATGGCTTCATGGATAAAGAATGATATTTTTTCAATAGTTTTTTTAGCCTGTATTATATTAATAAATTTTTTTTCATTATCAAAATCTATATCATACCAAGAGTATTTATCTGTTCCGATAGAATAAAGACCTTGAATGCTAATTATAAAGAAATCTTCTGGAAGATTCTTTGTAAAAGAAAAAAGATCTTTTTCATTACTTCCATATCCGTGAATCATTAAAAATAGGGTGTTTTCATTTCCACTTATGGATTTTTTTATAATATGTTTAATAGAAAGTTGATTTTTTAAAAGCATAAAATATTTTTATTTATCAATCTTGTATACTGTTCCATTTTCTATTTTTAGTTTTTCATCAGCCATATCTGCTAATTGTAGATTATGAGTGACAATTAAAAAAGTTTGTTTGAATTGATGATTAAGTAAAGCAAAAAAATTATGTAATTTTTCTGCATTTTTTGAATCCAAATTTCCAGAAGGTTCATCTGCAAAAATTATTTTTGGATCATTAATTAAAGCCCTTGCTACAGATAACTTTTGTTTTTGTCCTCCAGATAATTCTTCTACTTTTGAATTTTCATATTTAGATAAGTTTAATTTATTTAATAAGTTTATAGCTTTTTCTTTCACATATTTTTTATTTTTTTTGTTAATAAAACCTGGCAAACAAATATTTTCTAATACAGTAAATTCAGGAAAAAGTTGAGGAGTTTGAAATATAAAACCTATTTTTTGATTTCTTAAAATAGAGAGTTCTTTATCTGTAAGAGATAATATTTCTTTTTTATTTATTTTTAAAATAGTTTTTATTTTTTTATTTATAGTCGGTTTTTCTAAAGTTCCTAAAATATGTAGTAAAGTACTTTTTCCTGCACCAGACTCTCCTAAAATGCACACTATACTTCCTTCTTTTACCATGATATTTACTCCTTTTAAAACTTCATCTTTTCCAAAAGATTTGTAAATATTTTCAGCCTGAATCATTTTTTCGTAAATTTAAAATTATCCTTATTATAACGCTAAAAAAATCGTTTCAAAAGTAAACGAATTTTCGTTTAAATTTACTTTTAAAATTATTTTCAATGAATTTACATGAATACCAAGGTAGAGAAATATTGAATTCTTTTTCAATTCAAGTGCCTGATGGCAGGCTGGCTTTTTCACCTGAAGAAGCGGTAAAAGTAGCTAAAATTATTTTTAAAAAAACTAAAAAAAATTCTTTAGTGATTAAAGCTCAAATACATGCTGGAGGACGAGGAAAAGCAGGTGGTATTCAAATCGCAAAAAATTTGGATGAAGTTTACGAAAAATCGCAAAAAATTTTAGGAAAATTTTTGATTACTTCCCAAACTTCCAAAAAAGGAAAATTGGTTCGGAAGATTTTGTTATCTGAAGATGTTTATTTTTCTGAATTAAATCCTCCAACAGAATATTATTTATCCATATTATTAAATCGTGATATAGAAAAAAATATAATCCTATATTCTCAAGAAGGAGGAGTAAACGTAGAAAATATTTCAACCAAAAATGGAAATAAAATATATACAGAAGTAATAGATCCGATATTGGGACTTCAATTATTTCAAACAAGAAAAATTGGTTTGAATTTAGGAATTCATAATAATGAGTCTTTAAAAAATTTTAGTATTTTTCTATTTTCACTTTATAAAGCTTACATTACTTCCGATGCTTTATTATTAGAGATCAATCCTTTGATAAAAACATTTAACCAAAAATTTATTCCCGTTGATGTAAAAATTATTTTGGATGATAACGCTTTGTTTCGTCATAAAAAATACGATTTGATACATGAAAGAGATGATCTTAATGCAATAGAAAGAGAAGCGGTTGAAGCTAAATTAAATTTTTTAAAATTGGAAGGAAATGTAGGATGTATGGTGAATGGAGCTGGATTAGCTATGGCTACTATGGATATGATTAAGTCTTGTGGAGGTATTCCTGCTAATTTTTTAGATATAGGAGGATCTGCTGATCGAGAACGTGTAGAAAAAGCTTTTTATTTGATATTGAAGGATAAATCTGTAAAAACAATATTAATCAACATATTTGGAGGGATTGTACGTTGTGATACAGTTGCAGAAGGAATTGTCAATTCTTATTCTAAAATTAATCATGATATTGAAATACCTGTAGTTGTTCGTTTACAAGGAACAAATGAAAAAATAGCAAAAAAATTGATAAAAAAAAGTTTGTTACCTATTTATTTTACTGATACTTTAAAAGAAGCGGCCGATAAGATTCAAGAAATTTTATATAAAAGAAGCAGCTGATAAGATTCATTTTTTATGAAAAAAAATTTTTCTGTATTATCTGAAAAATATAAACCCTTAAAATGGAATGAAGTCATAGGGCAAAAAGACATAATTTTTATTTTAAAAAAAGCAATACAAGAAAATTGTTTATCTAAAATTTTATTTTTTTTTGGTCCAGAAGGGGTAGGAAAAAATACATGTGCACGTATTTTATCAAATGAATTAAATTCTTTTTCAGAATTAGAAAATTTTTCTTTGAATGTATTTGAAATTAATGGACTTTTTAATGATTCATTAGAATATTTTGATAAAATCATCAGTAAATCTCGTTTTTTTCCTAAAATAGGAAAATATAATGTATTTATAATTAATAATATACATATGTTTTCTCAATGTTTTTTTAATTTTTTTATAAGATTTATAGAAGAAAAACATACACATGTATTATTCATTTTTTGTGGGACAGAAGAAAAAAAAATTCCTAAATTGATTCTATCACGTTGTCAAGTTTATGAATTCAAAAGTGTTTCTACAAAAGAAATTTTTTTACATTTCAAAATGATCGCTGAAAAAGAAAATATAAAAGTGGAAAGTGAGGCGTTATTGATTTTATCAAAACATGTAAAAGGATCTATTAGTAAAGCTTTTTATTTATTTGATAAATTAATTTTATATAGTGAAAAAAAAATATCTAAAGAGTTTATAATCAAAAAATTAGGAATTATTGATATAAAGTATTATTTTAAAATAGTAGATTATATTTTAGACAAAAAAATACATAAAGTATTCATTTTATTAGATCAAATTTTACAAGAAAAAATTGGTTCTTATGATTATTTAATTATAGGATTAACCAAACATTTCAGAAATTTATTTTTATCTAAAAATGATGAAACAATTTCTATTTTGAAATTTAAAAAAGAAATAATATTCTCTTACATTGCACAATCAAAAAAAATATCTTATTTTTTTTTAGTGAATGCTTTGAATATTTGTATTCGATTGAAAAGAGAATATGAAAGATTAAATCAAAATTATAGATTAACAATAGAAATTTATCTAATACAGTTGGCTTATTTATTTGATAATCAAAAAAATAAAAATTCTTCCTTAATAGAAGAAGAAAAAAAAAAATGAAAAATTTTATAAAGATTATGAGATTATTCAATTTTTACAAAAAAATTGGACAGAATTCGTACAAAAATTTTCCGGTAAAATAAATCCTATTTATTTATATTTTTTGAAAAAAGAAATACAATTCCAAATAGAAAAAAATAAAATATTTTTTGTAATCCCATCTAAATTAGGAGACCATAGTTTTTTGTTAATTCAAATACATTTTTTAAAATATTTTAAAGAAAAGTTCAATAATCCACATTTAGAATTTGAAATAGTGAAAAAAAATTCAGAGATAATAAAACAATATAATCTTTTATATCAGAAAAATAAGTTGATAGAAACATTAATAGAACGATTGAATTTAAAAATTTCTTCTTCTGAAATACAAAAAAAGAAAAAATTTTGATAAACGATTCTTTTTATTTCTACAAATTAGAAATAAAAGAGATATTTTATCTTTTTTAGTTATTTATTTATAAAATATTTTAATGATTTTAATTTATGATTCATCATTATTCGTCAAACAGTAGAAAAAAAATTTTTTTCTCTTCTGCTTATTCCGATGAAGATATTGAAAATGATAGCACCGCCTCTTCTTATGGATCTGGAGGAAGTGGGACAGGTTCTGGTTACTATGGAGGAGGATCTTCAATAAAAAGTAAAACTCCTGTTTTAGATAATTTTGGAAGAGATTTAAATTCCATAGCTATGGAAGGAAAATTAGATCCAGTGGTAGGTAGAGATCAAGAAGTTGAACGTGTATCTCAAATATTGAGTAGGAGAAAGAAAAATAATCCTCTTCTCATCGGAGAACCTGGAGTCGGAAAATCTGCTATTGCTGAAGGATTAGCATTACGTATTGTGCAGAAAAAAGTTTCTAGAGTATTGTATAATAAGAGAGTGGTTGTATTAGATTTAGCAAGTTTAGTTGCTGGAACTAAATATAGAGGTCAATTTGAAGAAAGAATGAAAGCTATTATAAATGAATCAGAAAAAAATACAGGATTAATTCTTTTTATAGATGAAATTCATACTATGATTGGAGCAGGAGGAACTACAGGTTCATTAGATGCTTCTAACATATTTAAACCTGCTTTAGCAAGAGGATATATTCAATGTATAGGAGCTACTACACTAAATGAATATAGACAGTATATAGAAAAAGATGGAGCATTAGAAAGAAGATTTCAAAAAATCATTGTGCAACCTTCTTCTGATAAAGAAACCATAGAAATCTTAAAAAAGATAAAAGGAAAATATGAAAGTCATCATAATGTGATTTATACAGAAGAAGCTATAAAAGCTTGTGTTAATCTTACTGTGCGATATATTGTAGATCGTTTTTTACCAGATAAAGCGATTGATGCTTTAGATGAAGCTGGATCCCGTGTTCACATTAAGAACATAAAAGTTCCACAGGAAATAGTTCTTTTGGAAAAAGAATTAGAAAGCATTCGAAAAGAGAAATCTAAAGTAGTTAAAAGTCAAAAATACGAAGAAGCGGCACGATTACGTGATACAGAAAAACGAATAGAAAAACAATTAATAAAAGCTCAAAAAGAGTGGGAAGAATCTTCTAAAAAAAATAAAGAAATTGTATCCGAAGAAAATGTTGAAGAAGTGGTCTCTATGATGAGTGGAGTTCCAGTAAATAAAATAGCTCAAGCTGAAATGAAAAAATTGAGCAAAATGATAGATATATTAAAAGAAAAAATAGTGGGACAAAATGAAGCTGTAGAAAAAATAGTCAGAGCAGTTCAAAGAAATAGAACTGGATTGAAAGATCCCAATTCCCCTATAGGTTCTTTTATTTTTTTAGGACAAACAGGAGTAGGAAAAACTTATTTGGCAAAAATTTTTGCTAAAGAATTATTTGATTCTGAAGAATCATTAATTAGAATAGATATGAGTGAATATATGGAAAAATTTTCTGTATCTAGATTAATAGGAGCCCCTCCAGGTTATGTAGGTTATGAAGAAGGAGGACAATTAACAGAGATCATACGTCGTAGACCTTATTCTGTAATATTATTGGATGAGATAGAAAAAGCACATCATGAAGTATTTAATGTTTTATTACAAATGTTAGACTATGGATGTGTAACAGATAGTATTGGAAGAAAAATAAATTTTAAAAATACCGTAATTATTTTTACTTCAAATACGGGAACACAACAATTAAAAGAGTTTGGACAGGGAATCGGGTTTCATACTCAAGCAAGAAAATTAAATAATTATATTAAAAATGTATTAGAACAAGCTTTAAAACGAACTTTTTCTCCTGAATTTTTAAATAGAATAGATGATATTATTATTTTTAATTCTCTAACAAAAGAAGATATATCGAAAATAACTTGTATAGAATTAAAAAAAATAATTCTTCATGTCTCCAATTTGGGTTATGAATTGATTCTATTTCCTGAAGTAATAGATTTTATTAAAAAAAGAGGATTTGATCAAGAATATGGAGCACGTCCTTTAAAAAGAGTAATAGAAAAATTTATAAAAAACCCTATATCTGAATATATAATTAGTGAAAAATTAAAAAAAGGAGATAAAATTTCACTAAAAATGAATGTAACTCATGACAATGTAAAAGTATTAATTAGTCAAAAAAAATGAATATTTTTATAAAAAAAAATGTTATTGAAAGAATATTAGATTTTTTATATCCTAATCCAACTAGTACTCTGTATTATATTAACGAATTCACTTTATTGATTGCCATAATATTAACAGCTAGAACTAAAGAAAAAAAAGTCAATGAAATCACAAAATATCTATTTAAAGAAATAAATACACCCATGGATATAATTTCTATTGAAAAAATAAAAAATTATATAAAAAATATAGGTCTTTATAATATAAAATCTAAAAATATTTATGATTTATCCGTCATATTAATAAAAGAATATAATGGAATTATTCCTAAGGATATTTCAAAATTAAAATCTTTACCAGGAGTAGGACATAAAACAGCGTCTGTTTTTTTATCTCATGTATCTAATGAATCTGTATTTCCTGTGGATACTCATATTCATAGAATGATGTTTCGTTGGAAATTAAGTAATGGAAAAAATGTGAAACAAACAGAAAAAGATGCAAAACGTATTTTCAAAAAAGAAAATTGGAAAAAATTACATTTTCAAATTATTTTTTATGCTAAAGAATATTCTCCATCCCAAAAATGGGATTATAAAAAAGATATTATATACCAAGAATTATTAAGTAATAATTTACTGTAAACTAATTAAATTTACCTTTCCTTTAAAAAGGTAAATCATCAAAATCATCAGAGGATAAAGAAGAAGATGAAGAGGTGGATGTGGTAGAAGTTTTATTTGAAGTTCCTGTATAATTAGAATGATTTTCTATTTTCCACCCTTGAATAGAATTAAAATATTTAATAATTCCTTCAGGATTTGTCCATTCTCTTCCTCTAATGTTTATGAAAATTTTTATTTTATCTTTTAGTTTTACATTTTCTAACAAATCCACTTTTTCTTGAATAAATTCAACTAATATATTTTGAGGATATGCCTCTTCAGTGGTAATAACTATTTCTCTTTTTTGAAATCCGCTATTAAATTTTTGAATATCAAATAGTTTTTTGACTATTCCTATGATTTCCATGAAACTTAAAATTTATTTTTTTTTACTATTATTCTTTTTTTTAAGAGTTTCTCCAATTTGGTTAGAAATATTAAATGAAGTGATCATATTGTTTAACATTTCACTCGCTGATCCTGGTGAATTAGGTAACAAAATTAAATTAGTATTTCCACTTTCTCCCATAGATTGAAGAGTATCATAGTGTTGTGTTACAACAATCAAAGCAGAAGCTTCTTGTGAATTAATTCCTACATTGTTTAAGACTTCTACTGATTCTAAAATTCCTCTAGCTATTTCTCTACGTTGATCTGCTGTTCCTTTTCCTTGTAATTTTTTACTTTCAGCTTCTGCTTTTGCTTTAGCTACAATTTTAATTCTCTCAGCTTCTGCTTTATATTCAGCTGCTACTTTTTCTCTTTCCGCTGTATTAATTCGATTCATGGCTTGTTTGACTTGTTCGTCGGGATCAAGATCTGTAACTAATGCTTTAATTATAGAATAACCATAATCTAACATAGATCCTTCCAATTCTCCTTTAACTGCAAGAGCGATATGATCTTTTCGTTCAAAAACATCATCTAAACGCATTTTTGGAACTTCCGCTCTAACAACATCAAATATATAAGAAGTAATCTGAGCATGAGAATTATCCAATTTATAAAAAGCTTCATATACTTTCTCTTTTATGACTTTGAACTGAACCGACACTTTTACTTTAACAAAAACATTATCTTTTGTTTTTGTATCTACCAATACATCTAATTGTTGAATTTTTAATGTTAATTTTCCTACTATATTATCCATAACAGGAACCTTAAAATTTAATCCAGCGTAACAAATATTATGAAATTTTCCCATTCTTTCAAGAATAGCTGCTGTTTCTTGGTTCACTATAAAAATAAAACTAGAAAAAAAAGATAAAATTAAAAGAACCAATATTCCATAAAATAATAAACTGAAAATACTCATATTCAAAAAAATTTATAACAATCCTAGTTCTAAACGTGCTTCTTCGCTCATAAATTCCCGACTCCAAGGCGGATCAAATGTTAAAACAACATCCACTTTTTTTATTCCTTGTATAGATTTAACTTTCTCTTTTACTTCCAAAGGTAAACTTTCTGCTACTGGACAATTAGGTGTAGTTAAAGTCATTACTATTTTTACTTTATCTTTTCCAACAACTTGAACATCGTAAATGAGACCTAATTCATAAATATCTACAGAAATTTCTGGATCAGATATACTTTTTAATACAGAAATAATACGTTCTTCTAACGAAAAATCTTGATTCATTTTTCTTCTTTTTTTATTAAAGATCCAAATTGATCAAAATAACGAATAGGATAACCTAACTTTCTAAGATTAGGTAATATATCATTAACTTTTCCAACAATTATAATTCTACCATTTTTTGTGAAAAAAAATTTTTTGCATGATTGATATATATTATCTATCGTAACTGATTCGATTTGATTTAAATAATTTTTGTAAAACCCACTTGGAAGATTATTTTTTAATTCACATATAAAAAGGTCACTAATTCTATTAGGATCTTCAAAATCAAGAATAAATTGACCATTCACTTCTTTTTTCTTAATATTTAATTCTTCCAAAGAAACTTTATTTTTCGTTATTTCCACAATTTCTTTTATAAGATCCTCTATAACCTTTTCTGTTACTTCATTTCTAACTTGAGTATAAACTGAAAAATAACCAATATTTCTGTCAGATTTTAAAATAGAATAAGCTCCATATGTATAAGCCTTTTTTTCTCTAAGATTTAAGAATAAACGACTTTGAGGCCCGCCTCCCAAAATTCCATTTGCCAGTATAGAAGAAAAGTATTCAGGATCATTTTTTCTTAAGCAAACCGGTCCACCAAAACAAATAGTAGATTGAGTCAAAGAAGGAATATCCACTACATCTATTTCTATTTTAGATGGGACCACGTACTCTTCTATAACAGGGTCTTCTATATATGATTTTTTCTTCCATTTAGAAAAATAAAGAGCACACAATTTTTCTACTTCTTTTTTAGATACATCTCCGACAAAAGAAAGATAGGATATATTTGGGATATAATATTTTTCGTACAGTTTTTTCAAGTCATGAAGAGTAATATTTTTAATAGTATCATGAGTTTCGTATTCTCCATAAGGATGGTTTTTCCCAAAATATAAAATGTTTCTTACTCTTTGTAAGATAGAATTTGGATCCTTTTCTGAAAGGCTAATATCTATAATTCTTTGTTTGATTATTTTATCTAATTCTTTGGAATTATCAAATATGCTATTCATTAAAATATCGCTCATGACATAGACAGATTTATCCAAATATTTTTTCATAGTGAAAACAGATATTTCAGAAAAAGAAGTGTATAAACTACACCCCATATAATCAATTATCTCATCTAGTTCTTCTTTGGTGGAATTCCTTGTTCCAGAACGAAGCATTTGACCAAAAATTTTTTTTATTCCCGCCTTATCTTTTTCTAAGAAAGGTTTACAATCCAATTCTAATCCAATTCTAACTAAAGGAAGTTTATGATTTTCTACGATTAGAACTTTTAACCCATTTTTCATTTGAAAAAATTTAGGTTTCTCAATATTTATAGTAGTCTTTCTTTTGAGAGATTGAGGTGGTATATTCCGATTAAATCTATGAGCAAACATAATTATTGTATGAAAAAAAATTATTACGGCAATGACAATTTTTATAAAAAATTTATTTATCTGTGTTATTGTTATCGGGAACATTATATAAACGAACTCTATTATTTTTATTTAAATATTTATTAGCAACTATTTTTATATCTTCTATAGTTATTTCTCGATATTTTTCTATATCAGTATTGATTAAGTCAGCATTACGATAATATAAATAATAGTGAGATAAATTTGCAGTAATTCCACTCATAGAATAATTATCGGAAATAAATTTTTTTTCAAAATAGTTTTTTTGTTTATCCAATTCATATTGTGTGATTCCTTGTTCCTTTAAAAGATCGATTTCTTCATCTATTATTTTTGTTAATTGATTTAATGTTATTCCAGGATTTATTAATCCATATATTACAAAAATACCATAATCTTCCATTGTATCTAAAAAAGAACCGGCATAAGAAGCTGTTTGTTTTTTGTTTACAATACTTTTTATTATACGAGAACTTTCTCCAGAAGATAATACGTGATCAATAATTTTTAATACATAAGAATCTTTATTTGTTAGTTTAGGCACTCTATAGGATAAAAATACTCCAGGAACCTTAGTATTTTTATCCACGTAAGTGGAAAATATTTCTTTTTTCATCGGTTCTTCTTCTATTTTTTTCATTCTAAAATTCATCTTTCCTTTAGGAATAGATGCGAAATATTTTTTAATTAATATTTTAGCTTCATTCATATTAAAATCACCGGACACAACTAAAACAGCATTATTTGGAACATAGTAAGTGTTATAAAATTCTTTATAATCCGCTTCTGTAGCCGCATCCAAATCTTGGTCTAATCCAATAATTGGATATTTATATGGATGTTTTTTGAATAATAATGAAGGAATAATTTCCGAAATCGCTTTCATATATGGTTGATTTTCTACTCGCATTTTTTTTTCTTCTTTTACCACT
This sequence comes from Blattabacterium cuenoti, assembly GCF_014251335.1. Taxonomy (GTDB): domain Bacteria; phylum Bacteroidota; class Bacteroidia; order Flavobacteriales; family Blattabacteriaceae; genus Blattabacterium; species Blattabacterium cuenoti_G. Next base: position 70,537 of record NZ_CP059186.1, read on the forward strand.
TCCCTTTGTATGTTAATACTTTCTTCATCAACTTTTGCATGAAGCATTCTTTCCGATTCTAACCATAAAGCTAATGGAAGACGATCAGATGGCAAGATTTCATAATAACAAGTTTCATCATAATTTGTATAAGCATTATTTTTTCCTCCATTAGAGGCTATATATTTAAAATATTCTCCTTTTTTAATATTTTTGGATCCTTCAAACATAAGATGTTCGAAAAAATGAGCAAAACCTGATCTACCAGGTATTTCATTTTTACTTCCTACATGATACAAAACGGAAATAGAAACTAAAGGGTTTGTTTGATCTTGGTGTAAAATAACATGCAACCCATTTGATAGTTTTTCTTCGAAAAATTTAATTTTATACGACTTTTTATAAGAATTAAACTCTTTGGAAATCAGGTTATTATATCCCATAGTTATTAACATTAATAAAAAAAAATAAATCCTATTCATGAAACAAAGTTAAAGATTCATAGATTCATATAAAGAAATTTACGAATTTTTTTTTCCAAAAAATGAGATTTTTTTATTTTATTTTGTTTATAATATAAAATTATGAATTCATTATAATTTATAGTATGAGAAGAATTTTATTTTTTATTTTCATTTTTTCTATTTTTTTAATAATAATAGGAGGAAATAAACTAAAAGCTGATAGTATAAAAGGAGACGTAGAAAATGGAACTAAACTTTTTAAAAAAAATTGTACAGCATGCCATTCCATAGAGTTAGAAAAAAAAATGATAGGACCTGCTTTATATGGAGTGACTGAAAAAAGAAGTCGTAAATGGTTACACGAGTGGATTAAGGATAATAAATCCTTAAGAAAAAGCGGAGATAAAGATGCCATAGCAATTTATAAGGAATATGGAAATATAGAAATGAATTCATTTTCTCAATTATCAGAAAAACAGATAGATGATATATTATCTTTTATAATAAAAAGTCCAGATTCAAAAAAAGAGACAGAAAATCATGTTAATAATAATGAAACTCATGAAAAAAAAGAAAAAGAATTTTTAGTGAAATTAATTATTTTCTGTTTTGGTATTTTATCTTTAATTCTGATTTGGATTTTATATAGAATACAAATTCTAATCAGATTAATAAATCAAGGAGAAACAGAGGTTTCTATTTTTAGAAAAAAAAATTTTATAATAAATATTTTATATAAAAAAATATTGGGAAATGACAAAAAAAAATGGTATTTATTTTCTTGTTTTACAGGTTTTTTTTTGTTAGCAGGAATATATGAAAGTTGGAGTTTTTTAATGAAAATAGATGTAAATAAGGGGTATAAACCTGAACAGCCTATTTATTTTTCTCACAAAATTCACTCTGAAATTAACAAAATTGATTGTCAATATTGTCATTCTTCTGCAAAGTATGGAAAGGTATCTGGTATTCCTTCAGTTAATGTTTGTATGAATTGTCATATTACTATTCATGAATATAATGGAGATTATTTAGAAAAAGGAAAAAGTAGAGATGAATATAATAAGGAAATACAAAAAATATATCATGTTGTAGGGTGGGATCCTGAAACAAGAAAATATTCTAAAAAAACTCATCCTATTCAATGGATACGTATTCACAATATGCCAGATTTTGTATACTTTGATCATTCTCAACATATCCTAACAGGAGAAAAAACAATTAAAAAATTAAAAAAAGTAAATTTAGTTTGTAATGCCTGTCATGGAGAAGTTCAGAAAATGGATACAGTAGAAATGTCTAATGATTTTACTATGGAATGGTGTATTTCTTGTCATAAAACTGTAGAAATAGATATTCAAAATCGATATTATAAAGAATATTTTCCGAATAAAAAAAATAAAATAACTGTTGATATGATTGGAGGAACAGAATGCGCTAAATGTCATTACTGAAAAAAAAATGAAAGCGATTAATAAAATTATTATGAAATTAAATAAAAAGGAAAAAATATTTGATAATTATAATCCGATCAAAGATCTCTTTAAAGGAGAAACATCTAGACGTGATTTTCTTAAGTGGTTAGGGTTTGGTACGGCTTCAGTAACTTTAGCCGCTTGCAAAGGGCCAGTAATAAAATCTATACCTTATGTAGTCAAACCAGATAATATAACACCAGGGATTCCTAATTATTATGCATCAACTATGATTGATTCTTTTGATATAGGAAGTGTTTTGGTGAAAACAAGAGAAGGCCGGCCTATAAAAATAGAACCTAATTCATCTTCTGAATACTTTAATACAACTTCTGCAAGAATACAATCTTCTTTGTTATCTCTTTATGACGAAGAAAGATTACGAAATCCTTTTTTAAAAGGAAAACAAAGTTCTTGGAAAGAAATAGATAATTATGTGATTCAACATTTGAAATATTTATCTAAAACGAAAAAATATATAATTTTCCTTTCTTATTCTTTTCCAAGTTTTTCAACAAAAAAATTAATTCAAGATTTCAAAAAAAAATATTCTTATACTAAATGGATTACTTATGATCCTATTTCATATTCCAAAGCTTTGGATGCTTCAGAAGAAACGTTTGGAGTTCGTGGATTCCCTGTATTTGATTTAGAAAAATCAGAATTAATAGTTTCATTTGATGCTGATTTTTTGGGAGATTGGAGTCCAGAAAATATGGCAAAATCTTATGTTCTTAATAGAAGACCTAATAAAAATATGATGCAGCATATTCAAATAGAAAGTAATATGACAATAACTGGAGCCAATGCAGATATTCGTTTATCTAAGAAACCTTCTGATATAAAAAAAATGTTGCTTGAAATTTTTCAAAAAATTTTTTTAGGAAAAAAACCTAAAGATGAAAATGCAGAGAAAATAGCTTTATTAATAAATAAAATGGGATCTAAAAGCGTTATTCTTGCAGATGGAGATGAAGAATCTTATGAATTATCTTTTTTGATTAATAAAAAAATTAATAGTCATGCGTTACAAAGGAATAAATTCTTTTTTTCAAAAGAAAGTAATGATAATGAATTCATAAATTTTTTGAAAAATTTAGAAAAAGAAAATATTGGAGGTTTATTTATTCACAATGTAAATCCTATTTACAGTCTTCCATTATCTATTTCTGAAAAAGTAAAAAAATTTATAAAAAAAATACCTTTAACAGTTTCTTTTTCTATGAAAAAAGATGAAACCAATGAAATGATGGATGTATTAGCACCTATTCCTCATTGGTTAGAAAGTTGGGGAGACACTTATCCAGTTACTAATGTTCATACATTAATACAACCCACGATTCAACCGATTTTTAGTACAAGGCAATTTCAAGATTCTTTAATAATTTGGAGCGAAATTAAAGAAAAAAATTATTACGAATATTTGAAAAAAACTTGGGAAAAAGATATCGTTCCTAAATCTAATGTTTCCTCTTTTAATGAAGCTTTATTTCATGGAGTAGTGAAAATAACAAACCATAAACCTGTTTCAGGTAATTTGAATTTTTCAATAAGTAACAAAAAAATCAAAAAATATGGAAAAAAGATAGTTGATAAAAAAGTAGAAAAAAACTTTGAACTTAGATTCTACACAAAAATTAGTATGGGAGATGGACATCAATATAATAATCCTTGGTTACAAGAACTTCCGGATCCCATTACGCGCACTACATGGGATAATTATTTAACTATATCATATTTTGATGCGAATAAAATGGGATTGAAAAATTGGAATTCTGGAGATGGATCTATAAATGGAAACTGTGTAGATTTAATTAAAAATAATAAAACGATAATTCAAAATATTCCTGTTTTTATTCAACCTGGACAAGCCGTAGGATCTATAGGTTTAGCTTTTGGTTATGGTCAGAATCAAGGAAAGTTATCTAAGCTAGTTAATGGAAAAAACGCTTACAGAGGTTATGAAAATTTTTTTATAGTACAAAATAATATACAAATAAAAAAAGTAGATGAAATACATAAATTTGCTTGTGTACAGTTGCACCACACAACGGTAGGAAGAAGTTTAGTGAAAGAAACAGATTTAGATATATTCTTAAATAATCCTAAAGAAATTTGGAATGAAGAAGAAAAAGTTTTAACTCATAAAGGAATGCTTTCTCAAGAAAAAATTTCGATTTGGGATCAAAATCATGAAAATAAGAATGGACATCATTTTAATTTATCTATAGATTTAAATGCTTGTATTGGATGTGGCGCTTGCATCATCGCATGTCATTCTGAAAATAATGTACCTGTTGTTGGAAAAAAGGAAATAGAGAAATCTAGAGATATGCATTGGTTACGTATAGATAGGTATTACTTTTCACAAGAAGAAAATAACGAAAAAGATATTTATAAAAGTCCAAAAATAACATTTCAACCGATCATGTGTCAACATTGTGATCATGCTCCTTGTGAAACAGTATGTCCTGTTGGAGCGACTTCTCATGGAACACAAGGTCAAAATATGATGATATATAACCGTTGTGTAGGAACTCGTTATTGTGCAAATAATTGTCCTTATAAAGTCAGACGATTTAATTGGTTTAATTATGCTAATAATCAAAAATTTGATTTTAACATGAATAATACTTTGGGAAAAATGGTTCTAAATCCAGATGTTGTTGTTAGAAGCAGAGGAGTCATGGAAAAATGTTCTTTATGCATACAAAGAACACAGCATGTTATAGGAATTGCAAAAAAAGAAAATAGAAAAGTTAAAGATAAAGAATTTGAAACAGCTTGCAGTATTTCTTGTCCTACCAAAGCTATTACTTTTGGAGATATTAATGATACGACTAGTCTTATTTCTAAAAAAATAAAAAATTCTAGATCTTATAAACTATTAGATTTTATAGGGGTAAGACCTAATGTATCTTATCAATTGAAAATTAGAAATAAAAAGAAAAATGAAATAGAGAAAATGAAATAGAGAAAATTATGTTAAATCATTATGAATCTTCTATAAGGAAACCCCTAATTTTAGGAAAAAAAACATTAAAAAAAATTACCGATGATATATTAAATCCTATTAAAAGTAAAGCCGGAAATATGTGGTGGATATCTTTACTTATTTCTTTTTTAGCTTTTTTATGGGGACTAGGATGCATTTTTTATACAATTGGAACAGGTATTGGTGTATGGGGATTAAATAGAACTATTAACTGGGCTTGGGATATTACCAATTTTGTTTGGTGGGTTGGAATTGGTCATGCTGGTACTTTAATTTCAGCTGTTTTGTTATTATTTCGTCAAAAATGGCGTTTATCTATTAATCGTTCAGCAGAAGCAATGACAATTTTTGCAGTAATCCAAGCGGGATTATTTCCTATTATTCATATGGGAAGACCATGGAATGCTCATTGGGTATTACCTATCCCTAATCAATTTGGGACTTTATGGCCGAATTTTAATTCTCCTTTATTATGGGATGTATTTGCTATTAGTACTTATTTTTCTGTTTCTACAGTTTTTTGGTTCATGGGATTAATTCCAGATTTTGCGATGATCCGAGATCGGATTTCAGATCCTTTTCAAAAAAAAATATATAGTATTCTTAGTTTTGGATGGGGAGGAACATCAAAAGATTGGCAAAGGTTTGAAGAAGTCTCCTTAATTTTAGCTGGTTTATGCACCCCATTAGTATTCTCTGTACACACTATTGTTTCTTTTGATTTTTCTACTTCTGTAATTAAAGGTTGGCACAGTACAATCTTTCCTCCATATTTTGTAGCAGGAGCTATATTTTCTGGTTTTGCTATGGTTCAAACTTTATTAGGGGTAGCAAGAAAAGTCCTTTCTTTAGAAGATTATATTACCAAAAATCATGTTGAATATATGAACATGATTATTTTACTAACAGGAGGAATTGTTTTATTAGCTTATATTTCAGAATTTATTCTTGCTTGGTATTCAGGAAGTCCTTTTGAAAAATTCATTTATTTTTCTGTAGAAGCATCTAAAGGACCATTTTGGTGGGCTTTTTGGGCTCTGATCATTTGTAATATCATTATCCCTCAATTTTTATGGATAAAATCTGTACGAAGAAGTTTTTTCTGGTCTTATGTTATAGCTATCATCATAAATATTGGAATGTGGTTTGAAAGATTTGACATTATTGTTTTAAATTTAAGCCGTGATTATCTTCCTTCTTCTTGGACAGGGTTTATTCCTTCATTTGTAGATGTTGGAATTTTTATAGGAACCATTGGTCTATTTTTCATACTTTATTTATTATACATACGTGTTTTTCCTGTTATTTCACAATCAGAATTAAAAACAATATTGAACCCAGATCATGATCATGATAAAAAATAATGAAATGAAAATGAATGTAAATGCATATTCATATGTACATGCATTATATAATAATGATAATACGTTGATAAATAGCATTAAAATTATACAGGATCATAATTATAACATCCATGATGTATATTCTCCTTTTCCTATTCATAATTTAAACAATGTGTTAAAACTAAAAAAAACAAATTTATCTTTTTTGTCTTTTATATATGGATTATTGGGCTTTTGCATAGCTTGTATATTAACTTGGTATACTATGATTTGGGATTGGCCTCAAAATATTGGAGGAAAACCCTCTTTTTCTTGGATTAGAAATATTCCTTCTTTTGTTCCTGTTATATTTGAGTTAACAATTTTTTTTTCTGCACATTTTATGTGTATCACTTATCTTATTCAATGTAGATTATTTCCAGGACGTGTGCCAAAAAATCCGGATCCAAGAACAACTGATAACATGTTCTTATTAGAAATTCATACTGAAAAAAATACCGAAAAATTAGCAGATCTATTAAAAGAAAATGGAGCAATAGAGGTTCTGATAAAAAAATATTAAACTAAAATTAAAAATATTATAAGTTAAGTGTAGTATTATGAATAAATATTTTGACGAAATTATTATTATTTTAAATATGGTTTTATTAATATTTCTAGAATCTTGTTGGTTTGATAAAACCAAACCTAATATAGTATATATGCCGGATATGTATTATTCTGAAGCATATGAACCTTATTCAGATCCTTATCCTAATTATAAAGAAACTAAAAAAATTAAAATTCCTTTTTTTTTAAAAAATAAAACTTCTTCTCTCTTATCAGTAAAAGGGACTATTTCTAGAAATGACTTATTTTATGATTTAATAGATATTGAAAAAAATAAAGAATTGAACAATTCAAAAAATATAGTTAAAAATCCACTATATAACCATGAAGAAAAAGAAATTACAATAAAAAAAGGAAAAAAATTATATCAAATCAATTGTTCTATATGTCACGGTAAAAATGGAGATGGAGAAGGAGAATTGGTGAAAAATGAAAAGATTTTTGGAATTCCTAATTATAAAGATAGAGATCTTACTATTGGTAGTATTTATTATGTTGTTACATATGGAAAAAATAATATGAATTCTTATGCTTCACAATTAAATGAAATAGATAGATGGAGAGTTTCAGAATATGTTATGTTTCTAAAAAATAAAAATAAATAAAATTAACATGTATCAGTTTTCTAAAAAAAATAAGAATATTATTATTATTATAATAATTATAGGTTTTATTTTTATTTTTTTAGATAAAATCTTTCAGGATCATAAACCTTGGACGCTATTATATATTTCCATTTTTTATTTCACTTCTATATCTCTAGGAACATTGTTTTTTTTGGGGATACAAAATATTTCAAAATCAGGTTGGTCCGTAATTATTCATCCTATTATGGAGGAAATTTCTTCTTTTATACCATATGGTGGTTTTATGATTCTTATCTTTTTGTTATTAAATACAATGGATATTGTACGTATCTTTCATTGGATGAATTCCGATTTATATAATCCTATTTCTTTGAAATATGATAAAATTATTGCAAATAAAAAACTATTTTTTAATGTTACATTTTTTTTGGTTAGAGCTGTGATTTATGTATTAGGATGTAGTTTTTTTTATTTAAATATTAAAAAAATATCATATAGATTATATATGTCATATTCTTTAAAAAATTATAATAAATTATATAATAGATCTGTTATTTTTGTTATATTTTTCTCTATCATTTCCATATTTATGATATGGGATTGGATTATGTCTTTAAATCCACATTGGTTCAGTACTTTATTTAGTTGGTATGTTTTGAGTAGTTTCATTATAACAGGGATAAGCACTATCACAATAATAGCTATTTATCTTAAGAAAAGAGGAGACTTTCCTTTCTTTAATAAAAATCATTTACATGATCTAAGCAAATACTTATTTTCTGGGAGCTTATTATGGACTTATCTTTGGTTTTCACAATTTTTACTTTATTGGTATGGAAATATTCCAGAAGAAATTACATATTTTATAAAAAGAGAAGAAATTTATAATTCCATTCATTTTTGGATGTTAATTCCTAACTTTTTAATTCCTTTTTTTGTATTAATTAGTAGTAAAAACAAATCAAATTACAAAATAGTATTTTTAGTATCTTTAATATTACTTATCGGTCATTACATAGATATATATAATTTAATAGCTCCAGATATTAATAATGGGATTAAATTTTGTATATTCGAAATAATAGGTTCTTTATTAATAATAGGGGGATTTTTTATTTATATTTTATTATTAAATTTTAATAAAAGAAAATTTCATTCTTCTATTTCTGCAGGGAATCCTTTTTTTCAAGAAAGTAAAAATTATAAGTATCCTTATATGTAAAAAAGGAAATTATATTGTGTTTTTTTGAAAAAAAATTGATACAATTCAAAAAAATTGAATCATAATTATTGTTTTTTATCTTTAACAAAATTCATGATAGATTTATTAGATCCAAAAAGAGTTAATATATCCCCCTTTTGTAAAACAGTATCTCCTGTGACTAATCCTATGACTTTTCTTGTAGGAGTCCCTTTAGAAGATGTTGGATTATTAATATCTCGGATAACGGTAACTAAAGAAACAGAATATTTTTGTGTTAATTTTAAACTTTTAACAGATTTTCCATTAAAAGAATATGGAGAAAAAACTTCTGCTATAGAATGCTTATTATCTACTCTAAAATAATCTAAAGCATAATTAAATGAGATTTGTTTAGTTAATCGAAACGCTGCATCTTGTTCTGGATGAATCACGTCATTAATACCCATAGCTTCTAATATTGTATCATGAATTTTGGATAAAGATCTACTCACGATTCTCAAATTCTTATATTTTTTTAGTATAGCTGTAGTTACTATTGAAGATCCTTCGTTTTCTCCAATAGCTACAATTCCTAAATCTGCTTGTTGAATAGGCAAGACATTGTAAGCGGCTTCATTATTAGCGTCCATACATACTACATTTGCTATATGATCTTTCAATAAATCCACTTTTTCCATTTTATGATCTATACCAAATACTTCATGTCCATTATCTGTTAAATTAAGAGCTAAAGATCTTCCAAAATTTCCTAATCCAATAATTATGATTTTCATATTTTATATTTACTTCTTAACTAACTAATTGATAAGAATATTACCTTTAGGGTATCTGTAATAATGATGAGAACCAATTTTATTTTTTCTTAATAAACCAATCATAACATTAAAAACTCCTATTCTTCCTAATAACATTAAAAGTATTAAAACCAATTTGCTTCCGTTTGATAAACTAGAAGTAATACCTAAAGATAATCCTGCTGTAGAAAAAGCAGAAAATACTTCAAAAGAAATAGATAGAATATCTTCTTTTGGATCCATAAAAATTATGAGTAAAATACTCATGTATATAACTATTATAGATAACATAATAATTGAAAAAGATAATCTAATAGATTCTGGAGATATTTCTTTCCTTTGTATTTCTAATCTATTTTTTCCTCTAGATAAAGAAATAATATTCATTAATGCTAATGCAAAAGTGCTTGTTTTTATTCCCCCACCAGTAGAAGCTGGAGAAGCCCCTATCCACATCAATAACATAGTAAAAAAAATAGTAACTGGTGTTAAAAGACTCATATTTAACACATGAAATCCTGCTGTTCTAGATGTAGCTGAAGAAAAAAATGAAGCAATCCATTTTCCATGAAAAGAATAATGTTCGGAAAGAGAACAATGATATTCACTGATATAATAAAAAATTGTTCCAAAAAAAAGCAAAAAAAAAGTTGTTAAGATTACAACTTGTGTATTTAAAGTAACTACATGTGCAGGCTGTCTAAAATCTTCATCTTTAAAAATTTTTAAAAAATATTTTTTTATAGTCAACCATATATATGTAAAAAAATTAAATAAAATGTTAAAACCTATTCCCCCCAATATTAATAAAAAAGCAATAATTAATTGAAATAAATAATTAAATCTCACAGATTGTGAATATAATCCTTGACTCAAGGTAGAAAATCCACTATTACAAAAAGCAGATATAGAATGAAAAACAGAAAAAAATAAGATACTATCAGATTCTATTGTATTTTTATCTTTAATAGAAAAATAAATTAATAAAGTGCCTATAAATTCTACTGTTAAAGTAAACATAACTACTTTAACAGCTAAACTAAGAACGTTACTTGTTGTTTTTGTATTTAAAAAATTACTAACAAAAATAGCTTCCTTAAAAGAAAATCCATCTCTAAAAAAGTAACTAAAAAAAGAAGTTATAGTTAAAATACCTAATCCTCCCAATTCTATTAATATAAGTATGAATATTTTTCCTAAATATGTAAAATCTTTAGCTGTATCCAATACTACTAATCCTGTCACACATACAGCACTAGTAGAAGTAAACAAAGCATCTATAAATGATATTTTTTTTACTGTAGATGCAGGAAGCATTAATAAAATAGATCCTAAAAAAGATAAAAATAGAAAACTTATAATGAATATAAAAACAGGATTATGAATTTTAACGTATACTATTCGCATAAAATAAGTAACACGAATTAGTACATATAAAATTAAACTAATAAGCGTATATATTTTTATATCTTGAGTGGTCCTTTCATTATAAAAAAATGAAATTTTTACAAAAGTAAAAACAATAGAAAGAATCAATATAAAAAAGGATAAAAAAATCATAGATCTATAACCTTTTTCGATATTTTTATCAAAAAGGATAAATAAGTGTAAAATACTTATTATGAATACAATTCCTAAAAGGATTTCTACATTAAAAAATCGAAAGGGTTTCCATCCTAAAGATAGAATTATATAAATAAATATAATTGGAGTAAACATATCCAAAAAATTTCGTAATCTAATTTGGATCATGATTTTCTATGAAATACTTTTTATTTCTTTTAATATGTTTATTACTTTTTTTTAAAAAATTTTTGCAGCACATTGAAATCTAATTGTAGATTCATAATTAGTTCCAATTTTTATACATTTTTCATCCCAATTACACTCTCTTTAAAAAATTTACGTTTCATATTTTCAATTTAGTTTATGAATCATCTATATTTTGAATTATAATATTTTTATAGACTATAAACAACAATAATTCACTGCAATAGGTCATAAACCATTCAATATAAATTTTATATTTTAAATTATTTTATTTAACAATCCTAAATCTAAATATTCTAATCTAGAAAAATAACTTTTTTAGTATAAACATAGTTTTTCAATTTAGTATTAGTATTTGATATTTTATATTAAAAATTAACCTACGAAAAAATTAGGATAACAATTTTTCTAAAAAACTTAGAAAAATGATTTGATCCTTTTTGTTGTATAAAAACTTACTATCTAGTAAATAATAAAAACTTGATTGATTGATCATCATTACAAAATGTAACACTAAAAAAATAGTTGGGAAACTATTTATTATCTCAATTTTAATAATTTTTTCAAAAAATTATGTTATTTATTATAAATAAAAAGGAATAAATTTTTCTATATCATAGAATTTTTTTTTACAAAATTCTTTGTAAGAAATGAGGGCCATGTTCATAGCAGATGGGGTTTTGTATAAACATCTATTTTTACTTATTTTACTTAGAATAGAAAAAAAAAATTTATTATCTATGATAGGAATATCTCCTATAATAATAAAATAGATTTTTTCATCTATTGGAAAAGATTTGAAAAAGTCATCATCCAATTTTTTTATCCTAATAGGACTCAGTCTTTCTTTTGATTCATTAAATAATGAAGTATAAAAAAGATTAGATTTAACATGTATCATGGGAATCAAAAATCCTTTTTTGATGTTTATTTCATAACTCATAACTGTCAATGTATCTATAGACAACAAAGGAATATCTAATGCATAACATAATCCTCTAGCAGCCGATGCACCTATTCTCAAAGAAGTATAAGATCCCGGTCCTTTGCTTACACAAATAGAGTTTAAATCTTGAAAATGAATTCCGGAAATGTTTATAGCATACTGTATGAATGTATGCAATTTTTCTGAATGAGAATATTTTTTCGAACATTCTTCTACATAAGTTAAACATATTCCATTATTAGCAATACTGACTGAACAATTTTTAGTAGAAGTTTCTATATTTAGTATTAAAGACATATTTACATATTATTTATTTATATATGGTATTTAAATAAAATAAAATAATGAAAGAAAAAAAAGTAATTAGATATATTGTTTCATGGCTTAAAGAATATATTGAAAAGGCTAAATCTAATGGATTTATTATTGGGATATCTGGAGGAATAGATTCTTCAGTAGCATCTTATTTAGTGTCTATGACAAAGTTTCCTACTATCATATTGGAAATGCCTATTATGGAAAAAAGAAAAAACTTATTGAGTATAAAACATGCGAATTTTTTGACAAAAAAATTTTCAAACGTACATTATTTAAAAAAAGATTTATCTAATTTATTTACAGCCTTTTATAATACAACGAATGAGACAGAAAATTCAAAACTTTCTTTAGCGTTAGCTAATGTAAAATCTCGTATTCGTATGTTAACTTTATATTATTATGCTAATATTAAAGACTATCTTGTTGTTGGAACTGGAAATAAAGTAGAAGATTTTGGGGTAGGTTTTTTTACAAAATATGGAGATGGAGGGGTAGATTTACATCCTATAGCTGATTTGACTAAGAGTGAAGTACGTTTTTTAGCTAAAAAATTAAATATTTTTGAAAAAATTCAAAAAGCAAAGCCAACGGATGGACTTTGGGAAGATCAAAGATCGGATGAAGATCAATTAGGAGCTACTTATAATGAATTAGAATGGGCTATGAAAATGGAAATTATGAAAGACGATACTTTATCTGAAATAGAATACAAAATTTTGAAAAAATATCAAATTTTGCATAAAAAAAATAGACATAAGATGATTCCTATTCCTATATGTAAAATTCCTGATGATATTAAAAAATGAAAATTTTTGTTTATTTGTATAAATCAATATAAAATAAAATAGATTATAACAGAATCGTTTTCGTAATTTTGTTTTTCATGGATTAAGTTTATTCTATGTATGTATGATGGAAGAAAAATATAAAAAAATTTTAAAAGAAGAAAAATTGACTCAAAAATATAATTCTATTTTTAATCATTCAATTAATACAGATAATACAGACCAAACTCTACAGAACAATGTTTTATTTATGACTGATGAAGAAAAAATTGAGAAAATAAAAAAACATTTTTTTCAAATTATGAAAATTTTAGGTTTAGATATGAATGATGATAGTTTACGAAAAACACCTAAACGAGTAGCAAAAATGTTTATACAAGAAATATTTAGTGGTCTTAACCCAAAGAATTTTCCTAATTTTTCTATTTTCGAGAATAAATATAAATATAATCAAATGTTAATAGAAAAAAATATAACAGTTTATTCCACTTGTGAACATCATTTTCTTCCTATTGTAGGAAAAGCTCATGTAGGTTATATTTCTAATGGGAAGGTTGTAGGGCTTTCGAAAATCAATAGAGTTGTAAATTTTTATGCAAAAAGACCACAAGTTCAAGAACGTTTAACTATGCAAATTGTTAAATCTTTACAAAAAATGCTAGAAACACAAGATGTTGCTTGTGTTATAGAAGCAAAACATTTGTGCGTAAATTCTCGTGGAATTAGAGATATAGACAGTACTACTGTTACTACTGAGTTAATAGGATCCTTTAAAAATAATTCCGAGATTCGGAAAGAATTTTTACATCATATTGGAATTTCTTAAATGAAAAAAATGAAGGAAAAAAATTTTCAAGATAAAAATCGAAATCATCTAAAAATATATAATTCATTAACAGGAAAAAAAGAATTTTTTCAGCCTATTAATAAGGAATACGTAGGAATTTATGTATGTGGCCCCACAGTTTATAACCACTTACATTTGGGGAATTGTAGAACTTTTATATCATTTGATATTGTTTTTCGTTATTTAAAACATTTGGGATATAAAGTTCGTTATGTGAGAAATATTACTGATGTTGGGCATTTAGAAAATGAAAATTACGATGCAGAAGATAAAATTTATAAAAAATCTCGCATAGAAGGCCTTGAACCTATGGAAATAGTTCAAAAATACACTCTTTCCTTTCACAATTTATTAAAGATTTTAAATGTATTACCTCCAAGCATCGAACCTACAGCAACAGGTCATATAATAGAACAAATAGATATGATTCAAGAATTAATTAAAAAAAAATTAGCATACGAAATAAATGGATCTGTATATTTTGATTTAAAAGAATATAGAAAATTATATCCTTATGGTGTGATTAGTAAAAATAAAATTGATAAACTTTCTCATAACAAATTAGAATTCTTGGATGAAAAACGTGGATATCAAGATTTTTCTCTTTGGAAAAGAGCTTATGATCGTCATATTATGAATTGGAATTCTCCATGGGGAAAGGGTTTTCCAGGGTGGCATATAGAATGTACTACTATGAGTACAAAATATTTAGGAGATACTTTTGATATCCATGGTGGAGGAATAGATCTAAAATTTCCTCATCATGAATGCGAATTAGCACAAGCGATAGGGGTTTATGATAAAAGTAATTTTGCACATTATTGGATGCATGCTAATATGTTAACTTTAAATGGAAAAAAAATGAGCAAATCTACAGGAAATTTTTTGGAATTAAAAGATGTTATTCTCGATAAAATTTGTGGAAAATCTTTTCTTCCTAGTATTTTTAGATTTTACATTTTACAATCTCATTATAGAAATGTTATGAATTTTTCCAATAAAGGACTTATGGATGCTGAAAAAGGATATCATCGAATAATGAAAGCAATAGATATATTAAGAAATTTGGAAACTCAAACATCCAAAAAAACATTAAAAGATAACAATATTTTTAATGTTTATCATTGGATAAATATTTGTTATCAAGCGATTAATGATGATTTTAATATTCCTTTATTAATTACTTACTTATTTCAAGCTTCTATATATATTATTAGTAATTCTGTTCATGATATATATCATATTAATCTATTAAAAAAATATATGATTTATTTTGTTTTTGATATTTTAGGAATTCAAGAAATCAATCATGATGAAGAAAGTTCTAAAACTTTAAAAATACTTGTAGAGAGATTAATCAAATTTCGTATAAAAGTAAGAAAAGAAAAAAATTGGATCATTTCAGATAAAATAAGACAAGAGCTTTCTCACATAGGAATTTCATTACATGATGAAAAAACATTATAATTCCACTTATTTTTTTATTTTTTTTTATTTTAAGGCTTGATCAAGGTCCTCAATAAGATCTTCTACATTTTCTATACCAAGAGATAAACGAATGAGAGAATCTTCTATTCCTGCATTAATTCTTACTTCTAAAGGAGTAGATTTATGAGTCATAGTTGCTGGATGACAAATTAAACTTTTTGTCCCCCCCAAACTTTCTGCTAACTTAAATACTTTCGTGGAAGTTACTACTTTTTTCGCTGATTCTATTGTATTTTTTTTAAGACTAAAAGATACAATTCCTCCAAAATATCGTTGTTGTTTTACTGCAATAAAATGATTTTTATGATGAGATAACCCAGGATAATAGACTTTATCTATTTCATAATTTTTTTCATTTTTTAAAAAAGAAGCAATTTGAAATGCATTTTGAGATTGTTTTTTGATACGTAAATATAATGTTTGACTTCCTCTTATAGTTAACCAAGAATCAATAGGAGATAGAACTCCTCCAGTTGCGTTTTGTATATATTTCAATTTTTCATATAAATCTGTATTTCTTACAGTGATTAATCCAGCTAACACATCTGAATGTCCTGCTAAATATTTAGTAGCACTATGAACTACTATATCTGATCCTAATTTCAAAGGATTTTGAATAGCGGGAGAAGCGAAAGTATTATCTACAACAACTAAAATATTTGGATTCTTTTTTTTAGATTGTTTGCTAATAAATTCTATATCAGATATTTTTAAGGTAGGATTGGTAGGGGATTCCAGCCAAACTAATTTTGTACGATCAGAAATAGCGGAAATAGTTTTTTCCGCATCTGTTGTATCTACAAATTTAGTATTAATCCCTAATTTTTTATACAAATTTAATAAACGAAATGTTCCTCCATAAATGTCATCTACTGCTACTATTTCGTCTTCATATTCTAGCAATTTTAAAACAGCATCTACAGATGCTAATCCAGAAGAAAATGCTAAACTAGCATAGCCGTATTCCAAATTAGTTATTAAATTTTCTAGTATTTTTCTCGTAGGATTATTGGTTCTAGTATAATCAAATCCTTTATGAACACCAGGAGCTTCTTGTACGTAAGTTGAAGTTTGGTATATTGGTGTAGATATTGCTCCTGTCAGAGGATCAGATAAAATGTTTTGAATAAGCTTTGTTTCTTCCTTCATCGTTTTAATTATAAAATTTCATTATTGTATGCAAATGTACTAAAAATGAAAATACAATTTTTTGAAAAAATTTTTTTCTGTAAAAACAACTTTTTTTTTGGAAAAAATATAAATTTGTCTCCTATTTTTCGATTTTCAGTAAATGATTTCAAAAAAAATAATATATTTTTTATTCTTTTTTTTATTTTTATTTTTTGAATCTTCTGCTTATAATCAAAAAAAGAATAAAAAAAGTGAAAATAAAAATCAAGAAAATATAGCTAATATTATTTTGGATCATGTAAGTGATTCTCATGAATGGCATGTTGCAGGTACTCACAATCATGGAATTATTTTTTCTTTACCAGTTATTTTATGGAATACTGGACTAGAAATTTTTTCTTCCTCTAAATTTTCATGTCATCATGTAGTAAAAGGAAAATATGGATATTATAAAATGTTTCGAGAAAAAATATATAAGACTAATTCTCTTGGATTATTATATATAGATCCTAAAGGGATTCCAAAAAATGATAAACCTTGGGATTTTTCTGTTACAAAAAATGTGGTATCTATTTTTATATCCTATTTTTTGTTGTCTTATATTTTTATAAAAATGAAACGTAGTTATATTAATTATCAAACTAAATGGAGTTTAGGAATTGTTTTAGAATTCCTAATTTTATTTATACGGGATGAAGTTGCAATTCCTAATATTGGAAATAAAAAATATAAAATTTTTCTTCCTTTTTTGTTAACATCCTTTTTTTTTATATTGATTAACAATTTACTAGGTATTATTCCAGGATTTCCAAATGTAACAGGAAATATTAATATTACATTAATGTTAGCTATTATGACTTTTATTGTTAGTAATATAAATGCAAATACAAATTATTGGAAACATATTTTTTGGATGCCAGGAGTTCCAATGGGAATTAGATTATTATTAGCTCCTATCGAATTTATTGGAGTTTTTATACGTCCACTAACTTTATGTATTCGTTTGTTTGCTAATATTACTGCCGGACACATAATTATTTTAAGTTTTATTTGTCTCATTTTTATTTTCAAAAGTTTTTTTATAGCTGGTTTCTCCATAATTTTCGGTTTTTTTATTTCTATGTTAGAAATTATGGTAGCCTTCTTACAAGCTTTTATTTTTACAACTTTGTCTGCCTTACTTATAGGAATGGCTGTTAAAAATTATGACCATGATCATGACAATAAAACGCATTAAAAATTTAATAATATGGATATAGATTTAACTTACTCAGGTTTAGCCGCTTTAGGAGCTGGTCTTGCAGTAATAGGAGCAGGATTAGGAATTGGAAAAATTGGAAGTTCCGCGATGGATGCTATTGCTAGACAACCTGAAGCTTCGAATAAAATACAGAATGCTATGATTGTAGCCGCTGCATTAATTGAAGGAGCAGCATTATTCGGAATAGTCACGACATTATTAGCTGTGTTTAAATAAAAAAATACTAATGGATTTAGTAACTCCTTCTATTGGACTAATTTTTTGGCATACTATAATATTCATAATACTCATGCTTTTTCTTTCAAAATTTGCTTGGAAGCCAATAATGAATTTTATAGAACAAAGAGAGGAAAAAATTAAAGTTTCTGTTGAAAAAGCTGATCAAATGAAAAAAAAATTAAAAGATATAGAAGATAAAAAAAATAGAATTTTAAAGGAAACTCATGTGAAAAGAGACATGATCTTGAAAGAAGCAATTCAAATTAGAGAAAAAATAAAAATAAAAGCTAAAGAGGAAGGAATGATAGAAAAAATTAAAATTATAGAAGAAACAAAAAAAAATATTCAAATAGAAAAAGAAGTAGAATACCACAAGTTTAAGAAAAAAATAGGTAATATTTCTATTCTTATAGCCAAAAAAATATTAAAAAAAGAGTTAGATCAAACTGATAAACAAGATAAATTTATAAAAGAATTAGTAGATAGATTGTACTAATTTTAGTAAAAATGTTTTCAAATAAAAAAATCATTCAACATTACGCTAGAGTTTTTTTTGAGTATTCTATTATGAATATGAGTAATAGTAGATTTTTTTATCATAAAATCAAAAAAATATCTTTTTTATTAGAAAATAATATAGATTTAAACAATATTTTAAATACTTATTTATTAAATAGAGAAAAAAAAATAGAAATTATCAAAAAAATATTTTATAATTTTGATATTTTTATTTTTCAATTTATTAAACTCTTAATTCTAAGAAAAAGAGAACCTCTTTTAAAAAAAATTTTTTTAGAATATCAAAAAATATACGAAGAAGATAAAAAAGGATTTATAAAATCTATTGTAATCTCTGCTTATCCTTTGAGTAAGGATACACAAGAAATAATTGCATATAAAATAATATCTAATAATAAAAAAAAATTTAATATCATTAATAAAATTGATAAATCTATTATTGGAGGTTTTATATTCCGTGTAGGATATAAAGAATGGAATTTTAGCATTAAAAAACAATTGTTACATATTAGAAAAACATTTCATAATAAATAATTAATAAAAATAAAAGATTTTATTTTCATATGTCAGATATAAAATATTCTGAAATATCATCAATTCTTAAGGAAGAATTATCGAATTTTAAATTTGAATCAAAATTATCCGAATTTGGTGTAATTGTTCAAATAGGAGATGGAGTCGTTAGATCTTTTGGACTAAATTCTGCATTTTATGGAGAATTAGTAGAATTCAATGATGGAATAAAAGGTATGGTTCTCAACCTAGAAGAAGATCATGTAAGTATCGTTTTACTTAGTTCATCCAAAAATTTGAAAGAAGGAGATATAGTAAAAAGAACTGGAAAAATTTTTTCTATTAAAGTAGGGGAAAATATGTTAGGTCGTGTTGTAGATGTATTAGGAAATCCTATAGATGGAAAAGGCCCTATAAAAGGAAAATTATTTGAAATGCCTTTGGAAAGAAAAGCTCCAGGTGTTATTTATAGAGAACCTGTTCAAGAACCACTTCAAACGGGTATAAAATTTATAGATTCCATGATCCCCATAGGAAGAGGACAAAGAGAATTAATTATTGGAGACAGACAAACTGGAAAAACAACTATAGCTATTGATACGATTATTAATCAAAAAAGATTTTTTGAAAAAAATGAACCTGTTTATTGCATTTATGTAGCCATTAGTCAAAAAGGTTCTAATATTGCGAGAATTTCAAAAATTTTGCAAGAAAAGGGAGCCATGTCTTATACAATTATAGTATCTGCAACTTCTTCTGATCCAGTTTCCATGCAAGTTTTTGCTCCTTTTTCTGGAACTGCTATAGGAGAATATTTCCGGGATACAGGTCGTTCTTCTTTAGTTGTATATGATGATCTTTCAAAACAAGCAGTTTCTTATAGGGAAATATCCCTATTACTACGACGTCCACCTGGTAGAGAAGCCTATCCAGGAGATGTTTTTTATTTACACTCTCGTCTTTTAGAACGAGCTGCTAAAATTATAAAAGATCAAAAAATGGCTGAGAAAATGAACGATATCCCATCTTCTATTAGAAAAAAAATAAAAGGTGGAGGTTCTTTAACTGCATTGCCTATTATTGAAACTCAATCTGGAGATATTTCTTCTTATATTCCTACTAATGTTATTTCTATTACAGATGGACAGATTTTTTTAGAAAAAGATTTATTTCATTCTGGAGTTCGTCCTGCAATTAATGAAAGTATATCTGTTTCTCGTGTAGGTGGATCTGCACAAATTCAATCTATGAGAAAAATATCTGGAACTTTAAAATTAGATCAAGCTCAATTTAGAGAATTAGAATCTTTTTCAAAATTTGGTTCTGAACTAGATTCATCTACTATGAATATCTTAAAGAAAGGAAAAATTAATATAGAAATATTAAAACAACCTCCTCATACGCCTTATGATATAGCGGATCAAATAGCTATTATTTATGCTGGAACTAAGAATTTACTTCAAAAAATTCCTATTGATAAAATTTCAGATTTTGAAAAAGAATATCTTTTCTATTTAAAAGAAAAACATGAAAATGTATTAAATTTTTTAAGAAATGGAATTTTTAACGAAAAAATATCTGATATTTTAGAAAAAGTAGCCTTAGAACTAAGTGATAAATACGTTTCTTAAATTTTTATTATGTCTAACCCAAAAGAAATCAAGAGAAAAATATTATCTATAGAATCAGTTATAAAAACTACAGAAGCAATGAAAATGATTTCTATAGTAAAATTACGAAAAACAAAAGATTTACTTATGCAAGTAAAAATTTATTTGAATTATATAGAGACGATTCTTTTAGATCTTTTGTTTATAGAATCAGAATGCAAAGAAAATTTTGAAAAAAATCAATATTTTTATGGAGTAGGAAACATGAAATTATTTATTGTATTTACTTCTGATCGTGGTTTATGTGGCTCTTTTAATTCTTCAATTTTTGAAAAAATTAATCATCTTTTTCAAAAAAAAGGATATTTACATAATGAATGTGTGTTTTTTTCTATTGGAAAAAAAGGATTTGATTTTTTATGTAAGAAATATAATATGTACAACAAAAATTGGATCGGAAATGATTTATCGAATCGGAAAATTCAACTTTTAGTATCAGAGTTAATTTATGATTTTTATAAAAAAAAATTTTCTTCTATTTATTTAATATACAATAATTTAAAAAAATCATTATTTCAAGAAATAAACATAGAGAGATTTCTTCCTATTACTACTAAAAATTTTAAAAAAAAAAAGTTAAGGTCATCCTACATTTTAGAACCCTATCAAAAAAAAATATTAAATTTTATAATTCCGAAATTTTTAAATGCAAAATTACTAAAAATTTTTTGGGAATCCACCACAGCAGAACATACTGCTCGTATGATATCTATGCATAAAGCTACAGAAAATGCATCTGATATTAAACATGATCTAATCTTAAATTATAATAAAGAAAGACAAACTACGATTACTAAAGAAATACTTGAAATTATTAGTGGATTAGAATCTTTAAATAAAAAAACATAATTTTTTTATGGAAAAAATGTTAACAGGAATTAGAAGCACAGGAACTCCTCATTTAGGAAATATTTTAGGAGTTATTATTCCGTCTGTATCCATAGCTAACAAAAACACAAAACATTCTTCATTTATATTTATAGCAGATTTACATTCTATGGTTCAAATAGAAAACGTAAAAACAATAAGTAATAATACTTATCAAATTGCAGCTGCATGGTTAGCTTTTGGTTTAAATATAGATAATTGTTTATTTTACAGACAATCCGATGTTTCATTAGTTACTGAATTAGCTTGGTATTTCAATTGTTTTTATCCATACCAAAGACTTGTATTGTCTCATGCTTTTAAAAATGAGATGAAAAAAATAGATAAAGGAAAAATAAGTGTAGGTTTATTTACTTATCCTATTTTAATGGCTGCTGATATTTTGCTTTATAACGCACAAATTATTCCAGTAGGAAAAGATCAATTACAACATATAGAAATTACTCGTAGTATAGCCAATTTTTTTAATAAAAAAATAGGTGAAAAATTATTTGCACTACCTAATGCTTTTTTACAAAAAAAAAATATGTTTGTGATAGGAACAGATGGAGAAAAAATGAGTAAATCTAAAAAGAATTGTATTAATATTTTTTCTTCAGATGAAGTTTTGAAAAAACAAATTATGAGTATTCGTACAGATAGTAAATCTTTAGAAGAAAAAAAAAATCCTGAAACTGATTATATCATGTCTTTATACAGTTTGATAGCTCCTTTGGAGAAAATAGAGATTATGAAAAAAAAATATCTCAGAGGAGGATATGGGTATTATGAGGCAAAAATTGCATTATACGAGCATATCATTCATAAATTTTCTTCGGAGAGAGAGAAATTTTTTTATTATTTGAAAAATAAATCTTTATTAGATCATATTTTAGCTTTAGGTGCTAAAAAAGCGAAAAATATAGCCTATAAAAGATTAAATTGCATTAGAAAACATTTGAAATTCAATTCTATAATTTGATTTATCAAATGTCATTATGACATCATTATAATTTTTGGCAAATCTTTTGCTCACAGTCCATAGAATTATATTGAAAAATATTTTTATATTATGGATATCAATATCAACAAAAAAAACACTGAAAAACAGTCAAACCCATCTAATGATATATCTGATGGAGGATCTTCCTCTTGTCAAATAGAAATACATGGGCCATTAAAAAAAGAAATTAAGTTTTTTAAAGAAGAATTAGAAAAAGAAAAAGATAAGTTTTTACGTCTTTTTGCAGAATTTGAGAATTATAAAAAACGAATTCAAAAAGAAAGATTTGATATTTTTAGAAATATTCATGAACAAATTCTTATAGATTTAGTTCCAATTTTAGATGATTTTGAACGAGGAATTAAAGAATTAAAAAAATATAAAGAAGAACATCTTGTAAAGGGAGTTTTTTTGATACAGGAAAAACTTATTAAAATTTTAAAAGAAAAAGGATTGAATAAAATTAAAATAAAAAAAGGAGATGATTTTAACACGGATTTTCATGAGGCTATAACACAAATTCCAGCTGTTACAGAAAATTTAAAAGGAAAGATTATAGAAATCATAGAAGCTGGATATATTCTAAAAGAAAAAGTGATACGACATGCTAAAGTTATTACCGGAAAATAATAATTCATAATTTTTATCTTCATGATGAAAAAAGATTATTACGAAGTATTAGGAGTTTCTAGAAACGCTTCTCCAGAAGAAATAAAAAAAGCTTATCGAAAACTAGCAATAAAATATCATCCAGATAAGAATTTAGATAATAAAAAAAAAGCGGAAGAAAAATTTAAAGAAGCAGCTGAAGCTTATGAAGTTTTAAGCAATCCAGAAAAAAGACAACGTTATGATAAATTTGGACATTCTGGAGTCAAAGGAAGCGGTTCAGGTTCAGAAATGAACATGGAGGATATTTTTGCAAATTTTGGAGATATTTTTGCTGATGCATTTGGAGAAGGTTTTTCTAGCTTTGGATTTGGAAGATCTAACATACATAAAACTATTAAAGGAAGTGATTTAAGAATCAGAGTAAAACTTTCATTAGAAGAAATAGCTAATGGAGTAGAAAAGAAAGTTAAAGTTAAGAGACTCAAAGTCGCTAAAGGGATCAAATTTAAAAATTGTCCATCTTGTAATGGAACTGGTCAAATAATACGAGTTACCAATACTATTTTAGGAAGAATGCAAACTACTTCTCAATGTGGGATATGTTCTGGTACTGGAAAAATTATTGAAAATATTCCTTATGGAGCTAATAAACATGGATTAATTAAAGAAGAAGAATTAGTAAATATTAAAATTCCCGCAGGTCTTACAGAAGGAATTCAATTGAAAGTTTCTGAAAAAGGGAATGAAGCTCCATTTGATGGAGTTTCTGGTGATTTGATTGTATTAATTGAGGAAATTCCTCATCCTAAATTAAAAAGAGAAGGGAACAATCTTCATTATGATTTATACATATCATTTCCAGATGCAATATTGGGGGCTTTAAAAGAAGTTCCTACTATTAATGGGAAAGCAAGAATAAAAATAGATCCAGGAACACAATCCGGAAAGACTCTTAGACTGAAAAACAAAGGATTACCTAATATTGAAGGATATGGATATGGGAGTCTTTTAATTCATGTGAATGTTTGGACTCCAAAAAAAATTAATGAAGAACAAAGAAAATTTTTTGAAAAAATGAGAAAAAATGAAAATTTTCTTCCTCATCCCGGAAATTCAGAAAAATCATTTTTTGATCGTGTAAGAGAAATGTTTTCTTAAAAAAAACAAATTCTTATGCAAAAAGTAGTAGTTGGACTTTCAGGGGGAGTAGATTCAAGTGTAGCTGCATTAATTCTTAAAAAAAAGGGTTTTGAAGTCATTGGTTTATTTATGCATAATTGGGAAGATAAAGATTCGAATAATAAATGTTCTTGGAAAGAAGATAGCATTGATGCTATGTTAGTCGCTAAACAATTAGATATACCTTTTCAAGTCGTCGAAATGAAAAATGAATACGAAAAACATGTTATAAACTATATGTTTAATGACTATAGATCAGGAAAAACCCCTAATCCAGATATTTTGTGTAATAGAGAAATAAAATTTAACGTTTTTTTGAAAAAAGCCCTTGATTTAGGGGCGGATTTTATTGCTACAGGACATTATGTAAATAAAAAAAAAATTGTAAAAAATAAAAAAACGATTTATCGACTTTTAATTGGAAAAGACCTAGATAAAGATCAATCATATTTTTTATGTCAATTAACGCAATATCAATTGGAAAAATCCTTATTTCCATTAGGTTTATTGACTAAAAATCAAGTGAGAAAAATAGCAGTAATGCATAAGTTATGCAATGCTCATAAAAAAGAATCTCAAGGTTTATGTTTTGTAGGTAAAATAAATTTACCCGATTTTCTCAAAAAAAGAATCCCACCCAAAAAAGGAGAAATAGTATACATTAATTCTAATGCTTCACTATATCAAGAAAAAAAATTCTTTTTTTCTAAAGAAAAAGAATTATTTTTTCTATCTAGAAAAAAAAAATACAAAAAATCCGATGGAAAAATAATTGGATATCATCAAGGGGCCCCTTATTTTACTAAAGGTCAACGAAAGGGTATAGCATTAGGAGGTTATAAAGAAGCTCTTTTTGTTATAAACACTGATATTAAAAACAATATTGTTTATACAGGTATGGGGAAAGGACATCCAGGATTATATAATAAATCTTTGTTTATTCAAGAAAAAAATATTCATTGGATAAGAAAAGATCTTACTCTTTTTGAAGGGGAAAAAATGGATGTATTTTGTAGAATTCGTTATAGACAACCATTACAAAAATCAAAATTATATAAAATAAAAAAAGGAATGTTCATTGAATTTGAGCAGACGCAATGTGCTATAACCAAAGGACAATTTGCTGCTTGGTATCTTGGAAAAGAATTAATAGGATCAGGAGTAATTTATATTATTTTATATTTTTTTTCAAAAATTGAATATATATTATAAATATAAAATTTTGTTTTATAATATTGTTAAAAAACATTGTTTTTTTTTGAAAAAATAAAAAAATACATTGTTCAAATAATTTCTTAATTGAAAACTTTACAATATATTCATTAATAAATCAAAAAATAATAATATTTTAAAAATAAATACCTAAAAATCGCTTTTATATAATATATTTTTCATATTTTTGCATATTATATAATTCAAAAACTTGAATAAGTTTATGAAAATAAACTATTCAAGTTTTGTGTTATTTTTTTATCCCTACTTGATAACTCAGTAGGGGTTTTTGATTTATTAAAATATTTCATGAAAAAAAGAATTAACGATTTTAGCAAAAAAATTACAAAAGAACCTAATTTACCAGCAGCACATGCTATGTTGTACGCAACAGGAATGAAAGAATCAGATTTTTGTAAGGCTCAAATTGGAATAGTTAGTAACTGGTACGAAGGAAATCCTTGTAATATGCATTTAAATAAATTGTCTCAAATAATAAAATCATCGGTTATAACTAAAAATTTAGTAGGATTTCAATTTACCACTATTGGAGTAAGTGATGGAATTACTATGGGAACATCAGGAATGAGATATTCACTTCCTTCTAGAGAATTAATAGCAGACAGTATAGAAACTGTAGTGGATTCTCATCATTATGATGGAGTAATAGCTATCCCTGGATGTGATAAAAATATACCAGGAGTAATGATCGCTTTACTTAGATTGAATAGACCATCCATAATTGTATATGGAGGAAGTATTTCTTCTGGTTATTATAATGGAAAAAAATTAGATGTTGTTTCATCTTTTGAAGCTTTAGGAAAAAAAAATACCTGTCAAATTTCTGAAAAAGAGTACAAAAATATTGTAAAAAATTCTTGTCCAGGACCAGGAGCTTGTGGAGGGATGTATACTGCAAATACTATGGCTTCTGCATTAGAAGTTATGGGCATGATGCTCCCTTATTCTTCTTCTTCTCCTTCAACAAGCGAAAATAAGAAAATAGAATGTGAAAAAGTTTCTATATATATTAAAAATCTTTTAAAAAAAGAAATCAAACCAAAAGATATAATAACAAAAACTTCTATAGAAAATGGAGTGAAATTAGCTATGTGTTTGGGAGGATCTACTAATTTGGTTTTACATTTTTTAGCTATTGCTAAATCAGCAAATATTGATTTTTCTTTAAAAGATTTTCAAAAAATTAGTAATCAAGTCCCTCTCATTGGAAATCTAAAACCTAGTGGAGTTTTTTTAATGGAAGATATTCATATGTATATAGGAGGGATGCCAGTTATTATAAAATATTTATTAAATGAAGGAATATTATCAGGAGATTGTTTAACCGTTACTGGAGAAACAGTATCCGAAAATATGAAAAATATTCCAAATATAACTTTTAATCAAAAAATTATTCATTCTTTAGAAAATCCCATAAAAAAAAACGCACATATTAGAATTTTATACGGAAATTTATCACCAGAAGGAGCAATCGCTAAAATTACTGGAAAAGAAGGAACAATTTTTCGGGGAATAGCTAATGTTTTTGATTCTGAAGAAGAAGCAAATCAAGCTATTTTAAACAATAAAATATTACCTGGAGTTGTTATTGTTATTCGATATGTAGGTCCAATGGGAGGCCCAGGAATGCCAGAAATGTTAAAACCAACATCTTATATTATGGGGGCTGGGTTAGGAAAAAAAGTAGCCCTTATTACAGATGGAAGATTTTCAGGAGGATCACATGGTTTTGTTGTAGGGCATATCACTCCAGAAGCGCAATCTGGAGGACTAATAGCTTTAGTACGAAATAATGATTTCATTAAAATAGATACGGAAAATAATATCATTACTCTTGAAGTTGAAGATGAAGAAATACAAAAAAGGAGAAAATCATGGGTTCCTCCTACATTAAAAATTCAAAAAGGATATTTGTACAAATATACAAGAATGGTATCTTCAGCTTCTGAAGGATGCATTACAGATCAATTTTAGTTGTGTATGGAAACAAAGTTATTCTATGGTTCAGAAATAGTAATAAAAGCACTCTTATATGAAGAGGTAGAATATATATTTGGATATCCAGGTGGTGCTATTATGCCCATATATGATTCCTTACACAATTATATAGATTCCATTTCTCATATTCTCATGCGTCACGAACAAGGATCTATTCATGCAGCACAAGGATACGCTAGAGCAACTGGAAAAATCGGTGTATGTTTTACTACTTCAGGGCCAGGAGCTACTAATTTAATTACTGGATTGGCAGATGCTTTGATAGATAGTACTCCCCTTGTTTGCATTACTGGACAAGTATCTTCTCATTTATTAGGAACTGATGCTTTTCAAGAAACAAATATCATAGACATTTCTATTCCTGTAACTAAATGGAATATTCAAGTTTTAAAAGCTAAGGATATTTGTGAATCAATTCAAAAAGGATTCTTTATAGCTAAAAAAGGTAGACCAGGACCTGTGTTGATTGACATAACTAAAGATGCTCAGTTTCAAAAAACTGTGTTTCATTACAACCGTTGTAAATATATAAAAAATTTTCATCCATATCCTTGTATAGAAAACGAAAAAATCATAGAAGCGGCAAATTTAATAAATTTAGCTAAAAGACCTTTAATTCTTGTAGGGCAAGGAGTGATTTTAGCTGAAGCAGAAGAAGAATTTAAAGAATTTGTTGAAAAAACCGGAATTCCAGTAGCTAGTACTTTATTAGGATTAGGAGTATTGAAAACAAATCATCGTTTATATGTAGGGATGTTAGGAATGCATGGAAATTATGCTCCTAATATTTTAACTAATCAATGTGATATTCTTATTGCGGTTGGAATGCGATTTGACGATCGTGTAACTGGAGATGTTAAAAAATATGCTAAACAAGCTAAAATCATTCATTTAGAGATAGATCTTTCTGAAATAGATAAAAATATTTTATGTCATATCCCAATTTTGGGAGATTGTAAAACATCTTTAAAAAAATTGATTTTTTATGTAAAAAAATCTTTTCATAAAGAATGGATAGATAAATTTTTTAATCTTAAAGAAAAAGAGAAAGCTACCGTAATACAAGGGGATATAAATCCAAAAAAAGAAGGAATTACCATGGGTGAAGTAATCAAGTGGATCAATCAATATAAGAAAAAAAATGCAGTTCTTGTAACTGACGTAGGACAACATCAAATGATCGCTTCAAGATATTTCAATTTCACTTACAAAAAAAGTCAAATAACTTCTGGAGGATTGGGGACTATGGGTTTTGCTTTACCTGCTTCTATTGGAGCTCAGTTAGGATCTAAAAATAGACAAGTACTTTGCGTAGTAGGAGATGGAGGAATACAAATGACAATACAAGAAATGGGAACTATTTTACAAAATAGTATTCCTATTAAGATTATTCTATTAAATAATAATTTTTTAGGTATGGTCCGTCAGTGGCAACAGCTTTTTTTTGATAAACGTTATTCGTGTACAGAGTTAGTTAATCCAGATTTTATAAAAATAGCTAACGCTTATAACATAAAAGCAAAAAAAGTGAGTAAAAGAGAAGAATTAAAAGAATCCGTAAAAAAAGCATTAAACCACGAAAAAGCATTTTTATTAGAAGTTGTAATAGAAAAAGAAGACAATGTTTTTCCTATGATTCCTTCAGGAGCCGCTGTAGATGAAATTCGTTTAACATAATTATAAATATATAACATTATGAAGTATCAATTCAGAATAATAATTTTAGGAGAAAAAGAAACAAGATTATTAAGTCGAATTCTTATTCTATTAAATCGAAGGAATCTGAAAACTAATCATATTAATGTATCTAGTAATAATGAAAATAAAACTATCAGTAATCTTCAATATGTTATTGACTTAGAATGCAAGGAAGAACAATTATTTAAAATAAAAAAATTAATTGAAAAATTAATTGGAATTATTCATGTTTACTATTACAAATTAGAAGAAAAAAATTCAATAAGAAATTCATGGAAAAAAGTGGATTTACCACTAGCAACATATTAAATTACTTAAATTAAATTTAAATAAAAGTTATGAAACTTAAATTTGGATCTATAGAAGAAACTATCATTACAAGAGATGAATTTCCATTATCTAAAGCTAGAGAAATTTTGAAAAAAGAAACTATTTCTGTATTAGGTTATGGAGTTCAAGGCCCTGGACAATCTCTTAACTTAAGAGATAATGGATTTAAAGTGATAGTAGGACAAAGAAAACATTCTTTGTCTTGGAAAAAAGCGTTAGAAGATGGATGGATAGAAGGTAAAAATCTTTTTTCTTTGGAAGAAGCTTCTGAAATAGGAACTATACTCATGTATTTGTTATCCGATGCAGGTCAAATTTCTTTTTGGCCTACTCTTAATAAATATTTAATTGAAGGAAAATCTTTATATTTTTCACATGGATTTGGATTAACTTTTTATAATCAAACAAAAATATCACCCTCTAAAAAGATAGATATTTTTTTAGTGGCACCAAAAGGATCTGGGACCAGTTTAAGAAGACTTTTTAAACAAGGAAAAGGAATTAATTCTAGTTATGCTATTTATCAGGATTATAGTGGAAACAGTTTAAAAAAAACTTTATCAATTGGAATCGGAATTGGATCTGGATATTTATTTGAAACAAATTTTCAAAATGAAGTGTATTCTGATTTAGTAGGAGAAAGAGGAACTTTGATGGGAGCTATACAAGGAATTTTTGCGGCACAATATCAAATTTTACGAGATAAAGGACATTCTCCTTCAGAATCTTTTAACGAAACTGTAGAAGAATTAACTCAAAGTTTGATGCCTCTAGTATCAGAACAAGGAATGGATTGGATGTATGCTAATTGTTCTACTACAGCACAAAGAGGCGCTTTAGATTGGTGGAAAAAATTTAGAGATGCTACTCTTCCAATATTTCAAGAATTATATGATGAAGTTTATTCTGGTAACGAAGCAAAGAGAATTATTAAAGCTAATAGTAATATAAATTATAGAGAAAAATTACAAAAAGAATTGCAAGATCTTAGAGAAAGTGAATTATGGAAAGTAGGATCCATGATTCGTAATCTGAGACCGGAAAAAAAAGATCAAAATTAATAATATTTACTCATTTTATTTTTAAAGGATTGAAAAATAAATTTAAAGGATATTTTCCTTCTTACAAAGAAATAATTAAAGCTAAAAATATATTAAAAGATATCATTTATGAAACTCCATTACAGAAAAATTATATTTTATCAGAAAAATATGAAGCGAATATTTTTCTAAAACGAGAAGATTTACAAATCATACGTTCATACAAAATTAGAGGAGCTTATAATAAAATTAAAAGTTTATCTCATACAGAACTTAAAAAGGGAATTATTTGTGCCAGTGCAGGAAATCATGCACAAGGAGTCGCTTATTCTTGTAATATATTAAAAATACAGGGAAAAATCTATATGCCGAGTACCACTCCTAAACAAAAAGTGGAAAGAGTCAAAATGTTTGGAAAAGAATACGTTGAAATTATTCTTATTGGAGATACTTTTGATGCAGTCAGTTTTGAAGCGATGAAAGATTGTAAAAAAAATAAAAAAATTTTTATTCATCCTTTTGATGATATTAAAATTATTGAAGGACAAGCTACTGTTGGATTAGAAATATTACAACAATCTATTTTAGATATAGATTATATTTTTATTCCTGTTGGAGGAGGTGGATTAGCTTCTGGTGTAGGAAGTCATTTTCAAGAATTTAGTCCTAAAACTAAAATCATAGGAGTAGAACCGAAAGGAGCTCCATCTATGAGTTCTGCTTTTAAAGAAGGTAAAATTGTTGAATTAAAAACAATAGATAGATTTATTGATGGAGCTTCAGTTAAAAAAGTAGGAGAATTAAATTTTAATATATGTAATCAAACATTATTTGATATTAGAACTGTTCATGAGGGAAAAGTTTGCACAACAATTTTGGATTTGTATAATTTAGAAGCTATTGTAGCAGAACCAGCTGGGGCACTTTCAATAGCCGCTTTAGATTTATATTCTGATGAAATCAAAGGAAAAACTATTGTTTGCATTCTAAGTGGAGGAAATAATGATATTACCAGAACGGAAGAAATTAGAGAAAGATCTCTTTTGTATGAAGAAAAAAAACATTATTTTATTGTAAAATTTCCACAAAGAGCTGGTGCTTTAAAAGAATTTGTTAATAATATTTTGGGCCCAAAAGATGATATTACTTATTTTGAATATTCTAAAAAAACTTCTAAAGAAGAAGGTCCCGCAGTAATAGGAATAGAATTATCAGATAAAAACGAATTTTCTGGATTACTAGGAAGAATGAAAAAACATAAGGTTCATTTTCAATATTTAAATAAAAATCCAGATTTATTTCGTGTTCTTATATGAAGAGAAGAAAAGAATTATTTTGTACCCACGACTGGATTTGAACCAGCACATCCTAATCGGATACCACCCCCTCAAAGTGGCGTGTCTACCATTTTCACCACGTGGGCATTACATAAAAAATAAATATATTTCAATATAAAAATACATGTATTTTTTCAATTCAAATATAGAATTTATTGATATTTCATCAAAAAAAAATATAATCTATCTTTGAATGAATTATAAATTCTATTCAAATAAAAATAATATGAATATAGGAATAATAGGATATGGAAAAATGGGAAAAGCTGTAGAGAAAATAGCTAAAATTAGGAATCATAAAATTTCATTATGTTATGATGGAACTCCTTCTCTACATTTATTGAATAATTCAAATTTAGATGTAGCAATAGAATTTAGTCAACCTGATTTTGCATTTAACAATATAAGAATTTGTATAGAAAATAGTATTCCTATAGTAAGTGGAACTACAGGATGGATAGAAAAATTTGACATTATTAAAAGAATATGTAAAGAAAAAAATGGATCTTTTTTGTATTCTTCCAATTTTAGTATTGGAATGAATATTTTTTTTGAAATTAATAAAAAATTGTCAAAACTGTTACATTCATATTCTAAAGATTATGAAGTGACAATAGAGGAAATTCATCATCAAGAAAAAATAGATAAACCTAGTGGAACAGCACTTTCTATAGCGAAAGATATAGTGAAGAATAAAATGAAAAATACATGGATTTTGGATGAAAAAAAAACAAAAAATCAGATTTTAATTTTGTCAAAAAGGTTAAATAATGTTTCCGGAATACATATCGTAAAATATGAATCTAAAATGGAGGATATAAAAATACAACACAAAGCTCATAGTAGAGAAGGGTTTGCTTTAGGAGCTGTTATTGCAGCAGAGTGGATCCAAAAGAAAAAAGGAATTTTTTCTATGAAAGAGGTTTTAGGAATATAAAATATTTTTTTATGCTACAATATTTTATTTTTAGTGGTATTTTTTTATTTTTTGAACATGTTATTCATATTTTGGGAACATGTAGATTTTATAAAAAATTGGGTATAAAATCTTGGAAGATTTTTATTCCTATATATAATATTTTTATTCTTTTAAAAATTTATAAAAGATCTATATGGTGGATTTTTCTATTATTTATTCCATTAACTAGTATCGTGTTAATTTTTATTTTGTGGATGGATTTGATTTATACTTTTTTTAAAAAAACGAAAAAAAATATTATTTTATTTTTCTTATCTGCAGGTTTATATATTTATTACATAAATTTTTTCAAAAAAATTCAATTATTAAAAATTGAAAATATAAATGTAAAAAAAAAAGAAGATAATATAGGAATTTTATTAGCCGTGATTTTTTCTTTTATCACTCATACTTATATAGTTCAACCTTTTGTTCTTCCTACTTCCTCTATGGAGAAAACTTTATTGGTCGGAGATTTTATACTAGTCAGTAAAATTCATTATGGATTACGAATGCCTATGTCTCCTCTCTCTATTCCTTTTACACATAATAATATTATCGGAAATATAAAATCTTATATTTCTATTTTTCAATGGCCTTATTTTCGTTTTCCTTCCATACAACCAATACAAAGAAATGATATTGTCGTTTTTAATTTTCCTAAAGATTATCATCATAAAATAATAGATCGAAAAGATCATTATCTTAAACGTTGTGTAGGATTACCAGGAGATTTAATCTCTATTAAAAAAGGTATTTTGTTTGTTAACCATAAAAAAGAAAAATTTTTTTTGGAAAAACAACAAGCTTATTTTATTAAAACGGTAAATATTCCTTTAAATATAGAATATCTTAAAAATAAAATGGACATTGAAGATATTGAATATATTGGAGAAAAAAATGGTGAATTTTTTTATCAAATTATGTTGAACGAAAAAAAAGCAGATCAAATAAAAAATTTATTCAATAACATAGTTCTTATAAAAAAATATATTATTCCTATTCATTTTAAAGAACATTCTATATTTTCTAATTATTTTGATTGGAATAGAGATTTTTTTGGGCCATTACATATTCCTAAAAAAGGAGAATTTATTAAATTAAATTCAAAAAATATTCATATTTATAATGATATTTTCACTTATGAAAAAGTTGATAAATTCGATATTTTTTCGAAAAAATATTATAAAGTAAAAAATAATTATTATTTTATGATGGGAGATAATAGACATAATTCATCTGATTCTCGTTATTGGGGTTTTGTCCCAGAAAATCATATAGTAGGAAAACCTATATTCATATGGATGAGTATCGATTGGAATAGAGAAAATCCTTTAAATATATTTCATTGGAAATTTCGTTGGGATCGTATTATGAAAACAATAAATGGAAAACATTCTTATTTGTCTTTATTTTTTTTATTTTCATTTGTATATTTAATTTATTTTTTATTTAAAAGTGAAAAATCATCAACTCAATAAAAAGTGTTTTTTTCATTTTTTATAAAAAAAACTTACTATAAAATAACCAGATAAAATCCCACCAATATGGGCAAAATGAGCGACTCCAGGTGCTAAATTAAAAATAGACGAAAAAAAACTTCCAATAATAAAAATAATCAGAGCTTTCCTAACTGCTATTGGAAAAGGAAAAGGAAGAATAAAAATTTTATGTTCCGGAAAAAATTTAGCAAAAGCACCTACTATTCCACTAACAGCTCCAGAAGCCCCCATCATAGGAGAATACATAGAACTATAAAGATTTATTTTTTGTTCTTCATTTAAATAATCTAACGTTTTTTTAGCTTGTGAAAAATCTAAAGTTTGAACAAAGTAATATAAAACACTAGTATTAAAAATAATTTGAAATAATGCGGCTAAAATACCTGATAAAAAATATATAATTATAAATTTTTTGACTCCTAACATAGTTTCTATCTGTCCTCCAAACATGAATAAAGCCAACATATTAAAAATTATATGCAAAAAAAGTCGTTTGGAATGCACAAACATATGAGTAAAAATTTGATATAATTCAAATCGTTCATCTAAAGGGTGATATAATGAAAGAAAGGCCTCTATTCTATATTGTGAAAAAACAAAAGTAGCTGTATACACAAGTATATTTATACTAATTAAATGTTTTACAGCATCTGAATTGAAATTTGTATAAAAATTCACTTTTCAAAAAAGGTTTTTGCTTAAAACAAAAAATATGGGATCTCCTGAATACGTATAATTTGGATTATGACAAGAAAATAAATCTTTGATTATACATTTCATTTTTTCAGGATATAACTTTGTTCCATATTTTATAGATGCGGATTTAGATATAACTTGAAGAAGTTTTTTTTTATTATTTTTTTCTCCTTTAATGAAATTATATGTTATAATATTTTGAATCACTTCAACCAACATATTTTGATGTATATTTTCAGGTCCAGAATACAAATAAACTGATTCGTTACAAATATATAAATGAAATCCAAGATTGATCAAGTCATTTTTTATATTATTCAAAGAAATAGATTCTTTTTTTAAAAGATTTACTTTTATAGGAAAAATGAATTGTTGACTTATCAAATTTTTTTTCCTTAAAAAGAATTCAAATAATATATTTTGATGTGCTCTATGTTGATCCACCAATATTGTATACTTATTATTCAATACAAAAATTATGTATCTTCTATTAATCTGAAGAGTTTTTATTTCTGTTTTATGAGAAACATAATCATATAATTCATTTGTTAAATTTTTGAATATATCAGAATCAGATTTATTGATGTTATGAAACCAATTTTCTAGTAGTGTGACTTGTTCTGTCTCAGAAAATTTATTATTAAAATCATTTAATAAATAATCCTTTTTGAGAGATTTACAAGATAAAAAAAGATCATAATTTTTTAAGTCTTTATTTTTTACTTTATATTGATTAAATAGAATATTTTTGATTTCTTGTTGAATCATCACTCCAATCACCTCTTCTTCTTCTAATTTTACTTCTTTTTTCGTTGGGTGTATATTCCAATTTATTAAACTAGAATCTACAAAAATAAAAATAAAATAAGAAGCAGTTTTGAAATCTTTTAAAAAACCATCATAAGCATGAATTATTTTTTTATGTAAAAGTAAATGAGTTACACAACGTTGATTAATCCATAAAAATTGATCTCCCTTCTTCATAGAACCATCTGGAACACTTACAAATCCTTCTACAAGGATTCTATTTTTTTTTATAAATATGGAAGCTAAATTTTTTCTTTTATTTTTAAAAATTTCTTCGATTCTTTCTATTAAAGAAGCTTTTTTAAAATAAAAAATAATTTTATCGTTATGATAAAAGCGATATGTTATATTTCTGTGCGCTAGAACAATCTTATAAAATTCATAAATAATATGTTGAAATTCTATTCTATGAGATTTTAAAAATTGTCTCCTGGCGGGAAGTTTATAAAAAATATTTTTCACAGAAACTCTTGTCCCTTTCAGCATATTTATAGGAATTTGTTTTTTTATTTTTCCTTCTTCCACAAAAAGATGAATTCCTATTACATTTTCTTTATTTTTAGTTTGAACTTCTAACTGAGAAATCAAGGCAATAGAAGCCAAAGCTTCTCCTCTGAAACCTTTTGTTTTAATTCTGAAAATATCATCAGTTTTTTCAATTTTTGAAGTTGCATGTCTTTGAATACTCATTTTAGCATCATCAATACTCATTCCTATTCCATCATCTATTAATTGAATCAATGTTTTTCCTGAATCTTTGATAAAAATGTTAATTATTTTAGCGTTTGCATCTATTGCATTTTCTAAAAGTTCTCTTAAAACAGAAGAAGGACGTTGTATTACCTCTCCTGCAGCTATTTGTTGAATCACTTTTTCAGGTAAAAATTGAATAATATTTTTCATTTATTTTATAGATTTTCTAAATAAAGACATATATATAGCTGTTTTAGCGCATTCTATTCCCTTATTTCCATTTTTTCCGCCTGATCGATCAAAAGATTGTTGTTCATTTTTATCAGAAAGAACACAAAATATAACAGGAACATCATATATTATATTAATATCTTTAATTCCATGCGAAATAGCTTGACATAGATATTCAAAATGATGAGTTTCTCCTTGTATCAGTGATCCTATTGCAATGATTGAATCAAAATTATAACAATGAGCTATTTTTTTAGAAGAATAAATCAGTTCATAACTTCCAGGCACTTTCCAAGTTTGAATTCTTTCTTTTAATACCCCTGATTGAATTAAAGTATCGTAAGCTCCTTTATATAATCTACTTGTAATTTTTCTGTTCCATAAAGAAACAACAATAGCAATTTTAAAATTTTCATTTCTTATTTTATTATTATCTAATAAATAGGCAGGATCTGTCTTCATAAACATAATTTATAACTTATTTTCAATAAACATAAGATATTTTTCAATGTTTTTTTTATACAAAAAAAAAGGATATTTTTTTTCTATTTTTTTTAAAAAATATTTAGAATCTTTATATTTTTTCATATAAAAATTTAGTAACGCGACTTTGTAATAATAAAGAGGAGTCGTGATTTCGTTTTCTCTTATATTTGCTGCTATAATATAATTTTTTAAAGCTTCTTTTTTATTTTTTATTTGACTGAAAGCATCACCTATAATTCCGTATTTTATAGAAGATAAAATTTCATCTTTTGCAGAAAAACTTATCATCATTTTTATAGATTCTTTGTAATCACCCAATTTATAATAGCAAATTCCTGCATAAAATTTGGATATATTTCCTGCTTTGGTAAAAGGAAATTTAGAAGCTATACCTGAGAATCCTAAATAATTAACTTTAATATTTTTTCTATTTAAGGCCTTATCTATATCTCCTTGATAAAGATATTGTTGAGCAGAGCTCAATTCTTTCATCGCTTTTTCCTCTGATGGATATAAAAAAAATTTATTTAAAAGAAAATATGAAGCCGTTATTATGATTATAAATATGATAGAAAAAAAAATCGTGTTTATTTTCATGTCATGACATTGATTTATTCCAATAATATAATGGAACTATAATATTCCATCAAATTTAATTTTTTTCATTTTAATGCCATACATTATCTAATTCATTTTTTTTTCTTATAACTTCTATAGTTTTTATTCTCTTATGATCAATGCTTTTTATAATAAAAGAATAATTTAAAAAATTTATTTTCTGTTTTTTTTTAGGAAATTCTTTATTTATTTCCATAATAAATCCACCTAAAGTATCTGCATCTCCTTTTTTATTTTCAAAAAAAATTTCTTCTTTAATATTCATAATACGATAAAAATTAATTAAAGATGTTTTTCCATCAAATAAATAATTATCTTGATTTAATTTAGAATAAGACATATCTTCTTCATCAAATTCATCAATGATATCCCCTACTATTTCCTCAATTACATCTTCAAGAGTGACTAATCCACATGTTCCTCCGTATTCATCTACCACAATAGCTAAATGTATTTTCCTTTTTTTAAAATCGCTTAGAAGATCATCTATCTTTTTTTTTTCTGGAACAAAAAAAGGAATATGAATGAGTTGATTCCATTGAAAATTTTTATCATAAATAAATGGAAGAAGATCTTTAGCAAAAAGAACTCCTTCTATATCATCAATACTCTCTTTATAGACAGGAATACGAGAGTATCCTTGATAACGGACTAATTCTAAAACATCGGAAAAATTTTTGTTCCTATTTAAAGCAAACATATCTATTCTTGGAGTCATAATCTGATGTGTTTCTGTATTTCCAAAATCAACAATTCTTTGTAAAAACTGACGTTCTTTAATATTTTTTTTATTTGGAGACGTAATTTTCAAAGCTTTTGAAAGCTGATCTACAGAAATTAGATTCTTTTTTTTTATTACTTTTTTTTCTATAGACTTTGAAATGAAAATTATGATTTTACTTATTGGATCTAATATTTTACTAAGAATAATTAAAGGCTTTGCCATAAAAATAGCAAAACGAAAATTATTTTTACTAGCATATATTTTAGGTATAATTTCTCCAAATAAAAGTAAAATAAAAGTAAGAACGACAACCTCTAAAATAAAATTAATGGGGACATGAAATCGGTTATAAATAATAAAATATTTTTTTTGTAAAAATTCTGTTATTAAATAAGAACTTAATATGACAATTCCAATATTAGAAAAATTATTAGATATTAATATTGTTGCTAAAAGTTTTTTTTTCTCTCTTAGAATTTGAAATACAATATTCCCTTTATAAGAGTTTTTTTTTCTCTCTTTATCAAGAGTTTTTTTTTCAATACAAAAAAAAGCAGTTTCTGATCCAGATATTAATGCAGAAAATAATAACAGTATTATTATTAATGCAAAATAAAAAACTAAATATAAAGTTTTTTCTAAAAAAACATTCGTCGAAGATTCTTTTTCCAATAGATTAAATTTTGATAATAATTTTTAGAAAAGAAAATGTAAAATTTATATGATAAAAAATGGATCCCTAATTCATATACATACAGGATTCATATAAAAATAAAAACTAAATCATTTTTTCATGTTTTAAAAATAAAATAATAGGACGAGGAAAAGGGTACTCTCCTATTTTACTATGTGGTATAAAAAAAAAATTATCAAATAATATATTTTTTTTAAAATCTTGTAAAACTTCACAATTCAAAAATTGAATTGATAAAATTTGATGAGTGAGTTTATGTTTGATTTTATAGATCAAAGTGCTAGAAACAACTACACGAAATTTTTCCCAAATTTTATCTTTTATTTCATGAATTGAAAGATTTTTTTTCGATTCTATTAAAGGAAAATCATAAAGGCCCTTCCATATATCTTTAGTTGATCTTTTATTTATACAAATATTATGATTCCGATCACATATGAAAAGATAATAAAAAAATCTATGTTTTATAAATTTTTTTATTTTTTTTACAGGTAATTTGTCTACAGTTTCATTTTTAATGGAAAAACAAGAGTCTTTCACTGGACAAAACAAACATTTAGGATTTTTTGGAGTACATAAAATCGATCCTAAATCCATAATTGCTTGATTAAAAATTCCTGGTTGTTTAATATCTATTATTTTTGATACAATAACTCGAAACATATTTTTTGTAGTAGTAGATGTGATATCATTGTAAATACCAAAGTATCTAGAAAATACTCTACAAGCATTTCCATCAATAGCAGGGATAACTTCATGAAAACATATAGATGCTATAGCTGCTCCTGTATACAGACCTATTCCTTTATATTTTATTAATTCTTGATATTTTTTTGGAAAAGAATTTTTGTTATTTTTTAATTTTTTAGCAAAAGAATGCAAGTATTTTGCTCTAGAATAATAACCTAGTCCTTCCCACTTTTTTAAGACATCTTTCTCTTCTGCTTGAGCTAGTTTTTCTAAACTAGAAAATTCTTTTATAAAGTTAAAATAATATTTTATGGTTTGTGAAACTCTTGTTTGTTGCAACATAAATTCTGAAACCAATATATAATATGGATTTTTAGTTTCTCTCCAAGGAAGTTTTCTATGATTTTTTTTGTACCAATTTATTATTTTTTTGGAAAAATCCATATATATTTAATTTTAGAGCAATTTTATAAAAAATTGGTATATTTAGGAAACCGAATTTTGTTATTCGATATAATGATTTAACATGACAAAAGCAGATATAATAACAGAAATCATATCAGAAACTGGATCTGAAAGAATTGATACGCAAAAGGTGATAGAAACATTTATGAAAAAAATAAAACAAAGTTTAACATCTGGAGAAAATGTTTATCTAAGAGGATTTGGATCATTTATTATTAAATATAGAGCGAAAAAACTTGGACGCCATATATCCAAAGATATGTCTATTGTAATTCCTGCGCATAATATACCAGCATTTAAACCTGCAAAATCTTTCACAGAATTAGTGAAAAAAAATGTTCCTATAAAGGAATAAGAATAAAATGATAATACTATGAATCAATAATTACTAAATGAAAATTATGCCAAACGGAAAAAAAAGAAAAAGACGTAAAATAGCAACCCATAAAAGAAAAAAAAGAAATAGGAAAAATAGACATAAAAAGAAATAATAATTTTATTAAAATTAATATATTGTAATTTCTAAAACTTTTTTCCTTGTTTTTGTGTATGAATAAAGAGTTAATTATAAATGCAGAAGAACAAGAAGTTAAAATCGCTCTTTTGGAAGAAGGAAAGTTATTGGAGCTTCACAGAGATATTTTTGATAAAAAATTCTCTGTAGGAGATATTTATTTAGGAATAGTTAAGAAAATTTTATATGGATTAAATGCAGCTATCATAGATATAGGAAATTCAAAAGGAGCTTTTTTACATTATGATGATCTTGGATTTCAAATCAATCAAATGTTAGATTTGATATACACGAATCACATAAAAAAAAAATATGTTATTAATAATTTAGAAAATCAAAAAGAAAAAAATTCTATAGATCATATATTACATATTGGACAAAAAATATTGGTTCAAATTTCGAAAGAACCGATTTCTAATAAAGGACCAAAACTTACCACAAAAATTTGCATTCCAGGTAGAAATTTAATACTCATTCCTTTTTCGGAAAAAATTTCTATTTCTAAAAAAATAAAAAATATAAAAGAAAGAAGTAGATTGATTTCCTACATAAAGAAAATAATACCTAATGAATTTGGAATTATTATTCGTACGGCTGCTGATCATGAAATAGAAGAAGTTATAAGTGAGGAGCTAATTTTTTTAATCAAAAAATGGAAAAGAACATTAAATAATTTAATGAAATTTTTACCTCCAGTTCGGATATTAAGTGAAAATAGTAAAACTTATTGTTTATTAAGAGATATATTCGATGATAATTTTAAATCTATTTCTTGTAATAACGATTTTCTTTGCCAAGAAATTCATTCATATTTATCTTTAATCGCTCCAGAAAAAACCAGTATAATTAAATATTATAAAGAAAATATCCCCATATTTGAAAAATATGGAATAGAAAAACAAATACAAATTTTTTTAGGAAAAAATGTTCCTCTTGAAAATGGAGCTTATCTTATCATAGAACATACTGAAGCTTTACATGTTATAGATGTTAATAGTGGAATGAGTAATCATATGATGAAAAATTGTACAGAATCAGAAAGAATCGATAATATATTGAAAATAAATATATTAGCGGCAACAGAAATAGCAAGGCAACTCAGATTAAGAGACATGGGAGGTATAATTGTAGTGGATTTTATAGATATGTATGATTCCATACAAAAAAAACAGCTTTATGAACATTTAAAGGAAAAAATGAAAAATGATAGAGCAAAACACAAAATTTTACCTCCCAATAAATTTGGGTTAGTTCAATTTACTCGTCATAGAGTAAGACCTGAATTAAAAAAAATGAATAATAAACAGTATCAAAATTCTCCTGCAGATTATATTCATTATTTAGAATTCGTTATAGAAACTATTATAAAAAATAAAAATCATAAAGGAATACAATTACATATTCATTCTTTTGTTTCATCTTATTTAAAAAAAGGATTCCCTTCTATTCAACAAAAATGGTTATTAAAATATAAAAAATGGATTAAAATAATTCCAAGAGATTCATTCGGATATACAGAATATCAAATTCTAAATAAAAATCACGAAATCGTATCATCATCTTTTTATTTTTATTAAAATTTATTATAAATTTTTCCTTTAGTGGGCGTGGTGAAACCGGTATACACGTCAGAATTAGGATCTGATGCCTATAGGCATAAGGGTTCGAATCCCTTCGCCCGCACTAATTTTTTATATTTCTTTTTTTATATCCTATATAAATTTGTCTAGGTCTTCCTATGGGTTCTCTATTTAATTTCATTTCTTTCCAATGAGCCATCCATCCTGGTAATCTTCCTAAAGCAAACATAACAGTAAACATATCTTTTGGAATTCCTATAGCTTGATAAATAATACCGGAATAGAAATCAATATTAGGATAAAGTTTTTTTTCTATAAAATAAGAATCCTGAAGAGCATCATTTTCAAGGTTTTTTGCCAATTCCAATATTGGATCAGAAATCCCTAATTGTTGAATTACATTTTCAGCTACTTTTTTAGCTATCCTAGCTCTAGGATCAAAATTTTTATAAATTCTATGTCCAAATCCCATGAGTCGGAATGGATCTTTTTTATTTTTTGCTTTTTCTATCCATTTTTTTATATTTCCTCCACTTTGTAAAATAGATTCTAACATTTCAATTACAGCTTGATTCGCCCCTCCATGTAATCTCCCCCAAAGAGCGCTCATCCCTGCCGATATAGATGAAAATAAGCCAACATGAGCGGAACCTAATAAACGAACGGTAGTTGTGGAACAATTTTGCTCATGATCAGCATGTAATATTAAAATTTTATTCAAAGCATCTGCTATAATCGGACTTTGCTCATAAG
This sequence comes from Blattabacterium cuenoti, assembly GCF_014251335.1. Lineage (GTDB taxonomy): Bacteria > Bacteroidota > Bacteroidia > Flavobacteriales > Blattabacteriaceae > Blattabacterium > Blattabacterium cuenoti_G. The sequence goes on from NZ_CP059186.1 coordinate 114,162, forward strand.
ATTTATTAGGAATAGAAAAAAACATTTTTAACAAATTAGACGTGTAATCAAGGTGATAATCTGCATAAGAAAGAGGTAATCCAATTTTTTTTCTATAGGTTAAAGCGGCCAATATAGGTAGCTTAGCTAACAGATGAAGATACATATCTTCTTCCTGTAAACAATTTATAAATGCATCTAAAGTATAAGTTAAAAAAGATAAAATTCCCATTGGATGATAAAAATTTGGAATATTATCAAGTATTTTATTTATTTCCTTATGAATATAATTGAATTTTTTTATTTTTTCAGAAAAGGACTTTAATTGTGCAGTATCAGGAAGTTCTCCATTTAAAATAAGATAACTTGTTTCTATAAATGAACACTTATTAATAATTTGTTCAATAGGATATCCTCTATATAAAAGTTCTCCTTTTTCTCCGTCTATAAAACTAATGGAACTTTTGGTAATTCCTGTGTTTTTAAATCCTGGATCAAATGTAATAAAACCTGTATTTTCTCTTAATTGAGAAATATTAATAGCTTTATCATAAAAAGTTCCATAAATTACAGGAAGTTTGTAATGATATCCATTTATATTAAAATTCACGACACTGCACATAATAAATAAATTTTTTAAATATATATAATATAAGTAAAATGTAACTTTTATATTTTGAAAATCATTTCATCAAATGAAATAAGTGTATTAAATCCTTTTTTAGAAAAATAATTTTTCATTCCTTTTCTAGAACTTACCAAAACAAAATCCCCCCCCCAAGCACCTAAGCTTTTTACTATTCCTAAATAGTCTGGAAAATATATTTCTTTAATAGTAGGAAGGTTTAGTATTTTTGATATAATTTTTTCATGTTTTAATAGTAATTCTTCAAATTCTTTTAATGTTTTACAAAAAGGAATTTTTTGAGTTATGTAAGATATGGATTCTATATTTTCATTAGATATATTAGATACTTTAGAACGAAAGTATCGTATTTCATCACAAGTATTCTGTTTTTTGTTGAGATGAAGAAAAAAAAGCTGATTTTTAAATGGAGGATTAAATTCTATAGGAATAATATGAGGTTTTTGATTCCATAACTTGTAAATTATAGGTTTTGAAATAGAAACACAAGCTATATCATATCCACTTCCTGAAAAATTATTTCCTAATAATATATAAGGATCTATTTTTGCCCATTTCGCTATGTTATTAATTAAAGTAGAACTACTACCTAATCCCCAATTTCTGGGAAATTCTAATTGTGTTTTAACGTATATCCCTAATTCATTAGGAATAAAATTTTTTTGAACTTCTTTAGATTTTAATAATAAGTCTCTTAATTTAAGAGCCGTATTTTTTTCTGTTTCGTAACAAATATCTAAGGAAGGAAGTTGAAACACCCCTTCAAACCAAAGTTGATTAATTTCATCATAACTTTTCCAATGTAAAACAGAAGATAAATTGTGTCCAAAAATAGTTAATGATTGTCCTTTAATTGTAGGTAGAGCTAAACCACAGGCTCCATACAGAATAAAATATTCACCTGTTAACAATAGTTTTCCATGACTATAAAAAAAACGTTTATATCTATGTCTATGCATTATGGATTTATATTTTTTTAGGTATAATTTTTTGAAATTTTTTTAATTAAGCCTTGTAAAATATTACCTGGACCTATTTCTGTAAATGAAACAGCTCCATGATCCATCATATTTTTTATAGATTGTTTCCATTTAACTGGAGAAGTCAGTTGTTTTACAAGATTTTTTTTTATGTCATAAGATTTTATAACAGGTAAAGCAGTTACATTTTGATATATTGGATATTTAGAATCTTTAAAATAAATTTTATTTACAATTTTTTGAAATTTTTTTTGGGCTGGTTCCATAATCGGAGAATGAAAAGCTCCATGTACAGGAAGAATAAATATTTTTTTAGCTCCTATTTTTTTAAGAAAAGAACAAACTCTTCTTAAAGATTGAATCTCTCCAGAAATTACTAATTGTTCAGGACTATTATAATTAGATGGAACTATAATACCATGATCCTTTTTACAAACATCTTCTATAATAGAATCTTTTAACCCAAACACTACAGCCATACCTCCATGGGTTAACTCACAAATATCTTGCATAATTAAAGCCCTTTGATTCACTAATTTTAATCCATCTTCAAAAGAAAAAACATTAATTGCAGCTAAAGCAGAAAATTCCCCCAGAGAATGTCCAGCTACCATATCAGGTTCAAAATTATTTAATGTTTTTGCTTTTATAACTGAATATATATAAATTGCCAATTGTGTATATTTTGTATTTTTTAAAGTATCCATAGATCCTTCAAACATTACAGATGTAATTCTGAAACCTAAAACTTCGTCTGATAATTGAAATAATTTTTTTGCTAAATGAGAATTTTTGTATAAATCTTTTCCCATTCCTAAAAATTGAGATCCTTGCCCCGGAAATAAATAAGCTTTCATAAAATATTTTTATTTAAAATTAATTATTACATGAAAATTACTGATACCCATACTCATTTATACATGAAAGAATTTGATGAAGATATTAATTTTGTAATACAAAAAGCTTTTCATAAAGGGATCAATAGGTTTTTACTTCCTTCTATAGATAGTTCTACCATTCCTAATATATTAAAATTAGAAAAAAAATATCCTAATATATGTTTTTCCATGATAGGATTGCATCCTAATAAAGTTGATCCATATAGTTTAGAAAAAGAATTACAAAATATTAAAACATGGCTATATAAACATTCCTTTATTTCTGTAGGAGAAATTGGAATGGATCTTCATTTAGAAAAAAAATTTGTTTCTGAACAAGAATATGCTTTTCAAACTCAAATACAATGGGCTAAACAAAAAAAATTACCCGTAGTCATACATTGTAGAAAGGCTTTTGATCAAGTTTTTCATATTTTATCAAAAGAAAAAAATTCTTCTCTTAAAGGAGTTTTTCATTGTTTTTCCGGAACTTTGAAACAAGCTCAAAAAATTATTGATTTTGGAATAAAACTAGGTATTGGAGGAATGATAACTTTTAAAAATAATCATGTTAGTCAATTTTTACATAAAATAAATTTGAATCATATAGTATTAGAAACTGATTCTCCTTATCTTTCTCCACATCCTTTTAGAGGAAAAAGAAATGAACCTAAAAATTTAACAATAATTTTAAAAAAATTATCACAGATTTATTCTACATCAGAAGAAAAAATATCCGATATTATTCACTTGAATGTGGAAAAATTATTTTTTTGAGGAAATTATTCATACCATTTTTGATGGATTAACTAGTTTTTCAAATTCGTCAACAGTTAAATATCCTAATCGAATCGCCTCTTCTTTTAACGTACTATTATTTACATAAGCAAATTTTGCAATTTCTGCTGATTTTTCATATCCAATATGTGTATTAAGTGCTGTTACCAACATCAAAGATTTATCCAAAAATTCTTTAATCCTATGATAATTTGGAGTTATTCCTTTCACGCAAAAAGAAGAAAAAGAAGTACAAGCATCTGCAAGTAATTGGGCCGATTGTAAAAAATTATATGCCATTAATGGTTTAGCTACATTTAATTCGTAATTACCTGAAGATCCTGCTATAGAAATAGATACATCATTTCCTATAATTTGAGTGCAAACCATAATGATTGCCTCGCATTGAGTAGGATTTACTTTTCCAGGCATTATAGAAGATCCTGGTTCATTTGCAGGAATATGAATTTCTCCAATACCTGAACGTGGGCCAGAAGCTAAAAAACGAATATCATTTGATATTTTAATTAAAGAAACAGCAATTTGTTTAAGAGCACTATGAGATTCTACTATTGCATCATGAGATGATATTGCTTCAAACTTATTTTTTGCTACTTTAAAAGGAAGACCAGTATATTTACATATATATTCTGTTATTTTTATATCGTATCCTTTGGGAGCATTCAATCCTGTTCCTACAGCAGTTCCTCCTATAGCCAATTCAGAAAGATGATCTAAAGTTTTTTTTATAGCATTTAATCCATGATCTATTTGAGAAACATATCCTGAAAATTCTTGTCCTAAAGTAATAGGAGTAGCATCCATAAGATGGGTTCTACCTATTTTAATAACATTATGAAATAATTTTGATTTTTCTTCCAAAATTTTTTTTAATTTTTGGATAGAAGGAATAGTTTTTTTTACTAATTCTTTATAAGAGGCTATATGCATTGCTGTAGAAAAGGTATCATTGGATGATTGAGACATATTTACATCATCATTGGGATGAATAAAAGATTGGGAACTTCCTAATTTTTTTCCCATTAAAACATGAGCCCTATTAGAAATAACCTCATTAATATTCATATTAGTATGAGTTCCTGAACCTGTTTGCCATATCACTAAAGGAAATTGATTATTTAATTTTTCTTCTATAATTTCATCACAAACTAAAGATATCATATCTTTCTTTTTTTTGGATAAAATTCCAAATTCAAAGTTAACACAAGCTGCCGCTTTTTTTAAAAAACCAAATGCATGAATAATCTCTATAGGCATAGAAGCTTCTGGTCCAATTTTAAAATTGGTTCTAGATCTTTCTGTTTGTGCTCCCCAATATTTTTTAACAGGAACTTTAACAACTCCTAAAGTATCTTTTTCTATTCTATATGTCATTATCCTATTTTTTTACGAAATTATATATAAAAATTATAATTTTTATATGATTATTAAATTTATAGGATTTTTGTTTTTCTTACTCATCACTATATCTGGTTTTTGGTGTGTATTTTTTTTATCTTTTTTTAGTATTTACTGGATTATAAGTGTATTAATTAACATATTTGCAATCCGTTTCAAATATGGTAATGGTAGAAAAAAAATATAGAATATTTAAAAACAAATACTTTTGGATTAGTATTTTTTTCTTTATATGGATGTCTTTTTTTGATTCTAATTCTTTAATGTTACATTATAAATTGAAAAAAAATATTCAGAAAATGACATATAATAGAAATTTTCTGAATAAGAAAATTTCATTAGAAGAAACTAAATTAAAAAAATTAACTACAGATTCGAAATATCTTGAAAAATTAGCAAGAGAAAAATTTTACATGAAAAAAGAAGATGAGGATTTATTTATTATATATAAAAAAATAGAAAAAAAAAATTTAACGATTTATATGAATAAGTAAAATACTTAAATCTGAAGGAGATATTCCACTAATTCTTGAAGCTTGAGCTAATGATATTGGACGATGATAGTCTAATTTTTCTCTTGCTTCCGAAGAAAGAGATTTAATTGATTTATAATCAAAATTATTCGGAATTTTAATACTTTCCAATTTCAATAATTTTTTTGCATTTTTTTCTTCTCTATCTATGTATCCCTTATATTTTATCCTAATAGATACCTGTTCCAATATTTCTTGTGAAAAATCATTTTTTTGAATTTCCTCCATCAAAAATGGAATGGATATAATATCTTCAATATTAATTTCAGAACGAGATAAAATAGTTTCTATTTTTTTATCATAATATATTTTAGGAGATTTTTTAGTATGTAATACAGGGTTTATAGTTTTTGGATCAATATTTTTATTTTTAAATAAATACATACATTTTTCTATTTTAGACTTTTTTCTATCTAACAGTATCATTTTTTTTTCTGAAATCAAACCTATGTTATGTCCCATAGGAGTCAATCTTTCATCAGCATTATCTTGTCGCAATAACATTCTATATTCAGCTCTTGAAGTAAACATTCTATAAGGTTCTTTTGTCCCTTTTGTAATCAGATCATCTATTAAAACGCCGATATAAGCCTGATTTCTTTTTAGAATAAATGGTTCTTTTTGATGTATTTTTAAATGAACATTAATTCCTGCTATTAATCCTTGTGCCGCTGCTTCTTCATATCCCGTAGTCCCATTAATTTGTCCAGCAAAAAAAAGATTTTCTATAATTTTGCTTTCTAAAGTTGCCTTGAGTTGTTCTGGAGGAAAATAATCGTATTCAATAGCATATCCAGGTTTTAATATTTTTACTTGTTCAAACCCTGTAATTTTTTTTAAAGATTGATATTGTATTTTTTCTGGAAAAGAGGTAGAAAAACCATTTACATATACTTCTACAGTATTCCATCCTTCTGGTTCAACAAAAATTGTATGTTCTTTTTTATCCGAAAACCGAAAAACCTTTTCTTCTATAGAAGGACAATATCTAGGACTAACCCCTTGAATAGAGCCTGTATAAAGTGGAGAATAACTGAAATTTTTACGTATAAAATCATGTACTTTTTGATTAGTATAAGTAATATAACATTCTTTTTGTTTTTCCAATTTTTTTGTATTATAAAAAAAAGAAAATTTTTTTGGATCTGCATCTCCACTTTGAGACTTCATTTTATCATAATTTAAAGAACGTCCATCAACTCTTGGGGATGTCCCTGTTTTCATTCTTCCAAATCTAAATCCAAAATTTTTTGTTAATTGTTCCGTGATTCCTCTTACTTCTTGTTCTGCCATCCTCCCTCCATTCATTTTTATTTCCCCAATATGTATTTTTCCATTTAAAAAAGTCCCATTTGTAAGTATTACTGATTTTCCTTTAATTTTTAAACCGAAATAAGTTTGAACGCCTTTAACTTTATATCGTTCTATGATTAAAGATGTTACTGTATCCTGGTATAGGTCTAAATTAGCATTTTTTTCTATAAAAAATCTCCAATAATAGGAAAATAATTTTCTATCACATTGAGCCCTAGGACTCCACATAGCAGGGCCTTTAGATTTATTAAGCATTCTAAATTGAATTGTACTAGAATCTGCAATGATTCCGGAATAACCTCCTAAGGCATCCACTTCTCTAATCATTTGACCTTTAGCTATTCCTCCCATTGCCGGATTACATGACATTTGACCTATTGTTTGTAAGTTAGTAGTGATAAGTAAAGTTTTGGATCCCATATTAGAAGATGCAGAAGCGGCTTCAATACCAGCATGTCCTCCACCTATCACAATAACATCATATATATCTAGAAACATGATTTTTTAAAATTGAAATAAATTTAAATAAAACTCTTCTTTTTCTTTCATAATTTTCCTATTAATGTAATTATGGTCATCATATCCTAAAAGATGTAATGCAGCATGTATCATAACACGTTTCAATTCATACATAAAAAATTGATTCCATTGTTTGGAATTATCATAAACACGATCTACACTGATAAATATATCTCCGGAAATATATTTATGAATAGAATAATTAAACGTAAGTACATCTGTATAGAAATTTTTTTTTAAATATTTTTTATTCATTTCTAAAAGAAAGTCATCATTACAAAAAATATAGTTAATATTTCCAATGGACATACCTTCATTATTTAATAAAATACAAATTTCTTTAATAAAAAAAGATCTTTTTTTAATATGAAAGTCAGAAATTTCGTAGAATAACTTAATCATTATACATTATAAAATAATATTTCTTATTTTAGAAGAATTCTTATTTATTTACATAATTTTGATAACACTAAAAATAATTCCTAACATATTCACTTTATTAAATTTATTTTGTGGATGCATATCTATAATATTTTTGCAATCAAAAAATTTTAATCATTCTACTATTGCTACTTCATTTTCAATAATTTTTGATTTTTTAGATGGTTTTTTTTCTAGATTAATAAAAAATGAAAATCAGTTTGGAAAAGAATTAGATTCTCTAGCAGATATGGTTTCTTTTGGAATAGTTCCTTCTATAATAGTTTTTCTTTTATTGAAAGAAAAGTCACCAATTCCATTCATTGAGTATTCAGCATTTTTTATTTCCATTGTTTCCGCATATCGTTTAGCTAAATTTAATATTAATCCTCGTAATCATATTGTAGGACTAACAACACCTGTAAATACTCTTTTTTTTTCTTCTTTATCTATAATAATTACAAATCATGCTATACCTTTTATAGATAAAAAAATTATATATTTTATTACAATGCTTTTTATGATATTCTTTTCCTGTTATTTTTTAGTATCTCAGATTACAATGTTTTCTTTAAATTTTGAAAATTTCTATTGGAAAAATAATAAAATGCGTTATATTTTTTTATTGATTAGTACATTTCTTTTATTAACTTTACATATGATTGCTTTACCATGCATTATTGTTTTTTATATAATAACCTCAATCTATTTTCATAGATTAAAACAAAAAAATTCATATTAAAAACATGAAATTAAAACTGCATCGCCCTATTTGTTTTTTTGATATAGAAGCAACAGGAATCAATATAGGAAAAGATAGAATCATAGAAATATCTATATTAAAAATATTTCCTAATGGAGGTCAAGAAGATAAAACTTGGTTAATTTGTCCTGGAATTCCTATCCCTCCACAATCAACAGCTATTCATGGGATTAAAGATGAAGATGTAGCAGGAAAACTTAAATTTAAAGATGTAGCTTCTTCTATTTTTAGAATGATTGAAAATACAGATTTAGCAGGATATAATTCTAATAGATTTGATATTCCAATTTTAGCAGAAGAAATGCTTCGTGCAGGGATATCTTTTGATATTAAAAAACATAAAACTATAGATGTCCAAGTCATATTTCATAAAATGGAACCCAGAACTCTTTCTGCTGCTTATAAATATTTTTGTAGCAAAGACCTTATGAAAGCTCATAGTTCTAGAGCTGATACATTTGCTACATACGAAATATTATTAGCACAATTAGAAAAATATGAAAACTTAAAAGAAGACGTAAAAAGTCTAAACCAATTTTCTCATCAAAAAAACATAGCAGATCTTGCTGGATTCGTAAAAATAGATGAAGAAGGAAATGAAATATTCAATTTTGGAAAATATAAAGGAGAGAAAGTTTTTGAAATTTTTGAAAAAGATCCTAATTATTATGGTTGGATACAGAATTCAGATTTTCCATTATATACAAAAAAAATATTAACGGGAATTAAATTAAAAAAATTTAATAAATAGATACCTATTTTTCCTATTGAATTTCTTGAATAAGATCTTTTAATTTTTTAGATATAAAATTTTCAAGATTTTTTCCATGTAGTAAATTTTTGGATAAAAGAGTCAAATTTAAAGCTTCTTGTATAATTTTTATTCTTTTTTCTTCTGATGTTTCTTTTAATATTTTTTTCATTAAAACATGATTTGTATTTACTATTAATTGGTAATATTTATCTTTTTCTACTATCTCTTTTCCTATAGTGGAATTCATTTCTTTTATTCTTCTTAAAAATTCTGGAATGATAATTAAAAAAGGATTGTCTTTTATGGATAAATCTTCTAATTGTATGGAAAATTGAAAATCTTCCATTATATGATCTTTAATAAGATTTTTTAAATCTTGTTTTTCTTTTTCCGAAAATTCGGAATGAAGTTGTTCCTCTCTTTTAGAATTAATTAATTTATCAATATGATCTGAATCCACTCGAACAAAACAAATTTCTTGATAATAAAATTCCAATTTTTGTATTAAATGAACTGAAAGTGGACTGTCTAAAATTAAAACTTCATAACATCTATCTTTAGCTTCTTTGATTGAACTATATTGCTTATCTTGATCCGAAGAATAAAGAAAAACAATTTTTCCTTCTTTATTTTTTTGAGTATTTTTTATTTTTTCTCTAAATTCTTCCAATGTAAAATAACTATGATTTATAGTATAAAAAACAAAAAATTTTATAGCTTTATCAAAAAAATCTTTCGTACTAATCATTCCATATTCTACTATAATTTTGATATCTTTCCACTTTTTTTGAAAATTTTCTCTATTTGTTCTAAACATAGAATCTAGCTTATCAGCTACTTTTCTTGTTATATATTTAGATATATTTTTAACACATGTATCCGATTGTAAATGAGAACGTGATACATTAAGAGGAATATCTGGAGAATCTATAACTCCTCTTAATAAACTAAGAAAATCTGGAACAATTCCTTCCAAGTTATCCGTAATATAAACTTGATTTTGATACAAATAGATTTTATCTTTTTGTATATCTATTCGTTCTTCTATTTTAGGAAAATATAAAATTCCTGTTAAATGAAAAGGATGATCTATGTTTAGATGCACCCAAAATAAAGGTTCTTCTAATTGATTGGGATATAATTCATGGTAAAAATCTAAATAATTCTTATCGTTTAATTGAAGTGGATTTTTATTCCAAGCAGGATTAATATTATTAATAACAATTTCTTTTTCTTTGTCTTCTTTCTCTTTATCATCTTCTTTTTCATTTGATTTTGAGGACAAAGAAATTGTTATAGGCATAAATTTACAGTATTTTTGCAATAATTTTAAAATACGACCATGTTCTAAAAATTCTTGATTTTCTTCATTAAGAAATAAAATAACTTCTGTTCCTCTGTCTCTGGTTTCGATTTCTTTCATTATGAAATTTGGATCCCCTTCGCAAGACCAAAATATGGATGATGCGTTTTTTTTATAAGATTGAGTGAGTATTATAACTTTATTTGACACCATAAAAGAAGAGTAAAAACCTAATCCAAAATGTCCAATAATATTAGAATCTGTTTTATTTTTATATTTTTTAACAAACTCTTCAGCTCCAGAGAAAGCTATTTGATTAATAAACTTATCCACTTCTTCTTGAGTCATCCCTATCCCATTATCCAAAATATGAAGTGTCTTATTTATTTTATTTATGATAATTCTAACTTTAAAATCATCAACAATATCATATAAATTTTCTAGTTTTATTAAAGTTTTTAATTTAACAACAGCATCTATAGCATTGGAAACAAGTTCACGTAAGAAAACTTCTTGATCTGAATAAAGAAATTTTTTAATAATAGGAAAAATATTATCTGAAGTAACACTAATTTTTTTATTTATCATAAATATTGAATTATAAATAAATCAAACAAAAATTATACCGTGATTTGTATAAAAACATTATGTCAGTTTGATCTGTATTCGAAAAAATAATCTACAAATTTTTTTCCATCAAATATTTTTAAATCCTGTATTTTTTCTCCTATTCCTAAATATTGTATAGGAATTTTAAACTGATCCATAATTCCTATTCCCACTCCTCCTTTGGCTGTTCCTTCTATTTTTGTTAAAATGATAGAAGAAATTTGAACAAAAGAAGTGAATTGTCGGACCTGTTCAAAAGCATTTTGACCGGTTGTTGCATCTAAAATGAGTATAGTTTCATGAGGAGATTCAGATATTATTTTTTTCATAACTCTATTGATTTTAGATAGCTCTTCCATAAGACTGATTCGATTTTGTAATCGACCAGCAGTATCAATTAGTACCACATCTTTTTTTTTGGATTTTGCAGATTGTAAAGTATCATATGCTACAGAAGCTGGATCTGCATGCATATGTTGTTTGATTAAAGGAACTCCAGCTTTATTTGCCCATATTTCAAGTTGATCAATAGCTGCCGCTCTAAATGTATCTGCTGCACCTATGACAACATGAAATCCTTTTTTCTTTAGAAGAAAAGCTAATTTTCCAATTGTAGTTGTTTTTCCTACACCATTCACTCCGACTATCAGTATAACATATGGTTTTTTGTTATTTTTTGTTATTTTTTTTTCTAAACCAACGTTTTGAATATCTATAAAAATATTTTCTATTTCCTTTTTAAGGATATTATAAATATCTTGCGTGTTTTTGTACTTTTCTTTTTGAATTCTTTTTTCTAAATTACTAATAATTTTTATAGTAGTTTCTGTTCCTATATCAGCAGATAACAATATCTCTTCTATATGATCAATGACATTGATATCTATTTTTGATTTTTTCAAAAAAATATTTCTGATTTTATAGAAAAAAGATTCTCTAGTTTTTTTTAATTCATGATCGAATATTTTATTTTTTTCTTTTTTTTTAAAAAACATTATGATAAGTCATTACTTTTTTATAAAAAAAATATTAATTTCTTCATCAGAAATCATTTTATTTTCAAAGGTATAACAACCTGATTTTTTAGATTTTACTATTCTTATAGCTAAGATCTTTTTTTTTTTTTTTTTAATTTTTTT